>DATGJU010000460.1:0-6685 GCA_035295045.1 Chthonomonadaceae bacterium | reverse complement strand
TGATGGCGCGGTATAGCGGCGGGCCGGGACTCTTCGGCATGGCGCCGCTCCCGCCCGGCCCCGCGGAGCTTCGCGCCGAGCGTGCTCTCGACCGGATCGCCGATCTGCTCATCGACGCCGGACTGAACGCCCCGCAGGAGGGCGAGCTGGGCCTGCTCGACCTGCTCCACTCCCATGCGCGCCGCGAGCCGCGCCGGGGTGGGGTGGCCACGAGCAGCGGGACGGAACCGCTCGCATTCCAGGAAGCGCCCCAGTGCCCGTTTGCGGACCAGGACAGTCCATCGCGCTTTCAGGTAGGCAACGAGGCAACGGCGGTAGATAGTTCGCGTTGCCCTGCGTCCGCCGCTCGACAGCCAAATCCGAACCGCGAGGCGGGAAGGCGCAATACAGCCGCCGACAACGCCACCCTGCGCGGGCACGTGAAGACGTTCCTCGGCGCCGGGTACGAGAGCTCGGCGCTCACGCTCACCTGGGCGTTCCTGATGCTCGCCCGCCGGCCCGATCTGGAGGCGGCGCTGCGCGACGAGGCCCGGCGCTCCGCGGATCTTCTTTTCGACGCCGCGTCCGGCACGGCGCTGCCCATCGCAACGGCAATTGTGAAGGAGTCGCTCCGGCTCTTCCCGCCGCTCTGGATGACGGGCCGTGAAGCCGCCCGCCGGACCGAGCTCGCGGGAATCTCCGTAATGCCCGGCACGCTGATAATGACTAGCCAGTGGGCATTGCAGCGCCGTCCGGCCCTGTTCGACTGCCCGGACGACTTCCAGCCGGAGCGGTGGCTCGACGGACGGACGGCAGGCTTGCACCGCTTCGCCTTCTTCCCATTCGGCGGCGGACCGCGTGTCTGCATCGGCGCGTCGTTCGCAATGATGGAGACGGTCCTTCTTCTTGCCTCGATCGCCCGCCGGTTCCGGCTCGCCCCACTGGAGGCCAGCTCACCAAGACCGTGGCCCACGATGACCCTCCGGCCGCCGCCGGGGATCCGTGTACGGCTTGAGAGTCACTACCCGCTGCGCTAGAGACACAGAGACACGGAGATATTCGACGAAGAGAACGGGTGCCAGCGTAACGCGAATAGCGTGACGTGACACTGAAGGCTTCGGCTTGACGTCGGATGAGCGATGCAAGCGGGAGTAAGAATCCCCAACTCTTCTTCCGGTGACACTGCAGGCTTCGGCTTCGCGTCGGATGAGCGGGCGCGGCTGGCACGGTCGTCACGGGACTTCCTGCGGTCGGAGTAGACCGAACAGCCACGGCGAGGTACTGGCGGTGTGCGCCAGTTCGTGCCCGCCTTATCGGGACTCGACAAGCGCCTTGAAGCAGCGCAGGGTCTTGCCGGCGATGTTTTCGACGAATAACCCGCCGACGATGTGCCGCGCAAACCAGTGGCCGAGGAGCGGCACGGGATACGTGAGCCCATGGTCGATCGAGACCAGCACACGGTCGCCGGCGGGCTCGATTCGCCACTCGACCCACATTCCCTTCGTTACGCCCCCCGTGTGCTTAAAGGTGATGCGATGCTCTTCCGGGAATAGCTCCTGCCTGGCCTGCCAGCGCACCGGGAAGCCGTCGCGGCTGGCCCCGAAGTCGGCGAGCTTGTGCCGCTCCGTCTGCTCCAGGACGCGCATGTAGCGGTAGTGGGGGAGAATGGCCGGCCAGTCCTGGATGTCGGCGGCGAGCTGGTAGATTCTCGGCCGAATGGTGGCCGGGTCGCCGAAGATTTCGATGCGGTTCGTTGTGTGCATGCTCGTTGCGGCCGCCGTTGTCGGGATTCCAGATCAAGCGGACGTGCCGGACCGTAGGATCGGGCGGCGCCCGGCGCAGCGCCGGCCCGGCCCGCACCCGACCGGCCAATCTGCGGCCGCCCCTTTGGACTGCGCGGAGCAGAGCGCCGCATTGGGCGCGTCCGCACTTCGATGCGGCGGTGTGTCGCAGGCCGCCTCGCACAAGCCTGCGCTGTATAGTAGTTGCACGTGGACACGTCCGGGGGGCAGTGCGGCGACGCGTCGCCGCAGTCGAAGGCGGGCGACGGTCCAGCCATAATTCCGCCTCAGGCCAGGGCCGTGCGGGGGCATCGCTACTTACCCTTCGCAGATTCGGCCACTTCCAGCTGTCGGACGACTGCCGCAACGATGGCATCGGGCAGGCTTGCGGCGGGCGCGGTGACGGTGAACGCGGGCGCCGCCAACCCGGCCTGGCCGTTCGGGTCCTTCGGGTAGCGGAGAAGGTTCACTGTGGCAGCAATCTGCGGGCCGGCGCGATACCTCACGGTGAAGAGATAGGCGCCCGGCTGCGCGTCGGTGCGCCAGAGCGCGTAGCCCTGGCCTCGGCCCCGCGCGCTCTTGGCGAGCAGCACGTCGTTCAGCTTCGCGCGCAGGCCGAGTGTATCTAAGAGCGCCGGGCTGCCTTCGACAATGACCGTCTGCACCGGGAGCAAGATGGGCAGCGGTGTCGCGAGCTTGATCGTCTGCCGCGCCTCCTTCGTCAGCCTGCCGGCGTAGAAGTCGCGCGCCTCCTTCTCCGATTTGAATTCCGGCCGTTGGATCCCCGAGATCATTGCCTCCTCCATCAGCCGCGGCACGGCGCGCTCGGCCGCCTCCAGCCACTTCTGCACATCGAGGTACGGGCCGCCAGACTTCGAATCGGATACCCAGACCGCGTCGTTGGCCTTCATCGCCTCCAGCAGGCAGTAGGTGAGGAGGCCCTGGTTATATCGGCCCGACTCGTAGCTCACGGCGTCCGCCGCGCAGCCAGCCAGAATGTAGGCGCCGGTGCGGTCCTTCATATCTTCCCACGAGCGCCGTATGTCGCTCATCTCTTGCAGCGGGCGCCGTTGGCCGGCGCCACCCTCCCGCATGCCGAACTCGCCGCTCGCGCAGGTATCGAGGATCACCGCTCGCTTGGCGGCGTCGATCTTCGCCAGCTTCTCGCTCAATAGCCGGCCGCTGATCGTCACCGTTGGGAAGAGGGCGGTGCCGGGCGTGGCGTCGTCGGCGTCGGAGGTGATATAGTAGTAGTCGCGATCCCCGCTGCCGGTCGCGACGCCGTGACCGGAGAGGTAGAGTAGGATAATGTCAGTGGAGCGCGCGGACCTTGCGATCGCATCCAGCGCGGCGAGGACGTTGGCGCGGCTGGCGGGCTTCAGCTCCGGGTGCTCGGCATCGCTGGCGAGCAGCGTCGAGAAGACGCGCTCGCTGCCGAGCCAGCCCTCGGCGGCCGCCCTGGCTGCCCGCTCGAAGTCAATGGCGTCCTTGGCAGCGAACCGCAGCTCCAGCTTCGGCCCGGCGTAGCAACTGGCGCCGGCAGCGAGGATGAAGATTCGCGGCGGCACGACGGGCGCGGCGGCAGGTGCGGTGACGCCGACATAGGCCGCCCGGCTCGCCAGATAGTCCGGCCGGTCGGGCCGCGCCGCCTTATCGAAGGTGTGGCCTACCACGCGAAGCTGGTTGGCCGCCTCGCCGCCCGGCAGCAGCTTCCCGGAGAGCTCCGGCCTCGAAAGGTCTATAGTGAATGTGTGGGTCCTGGCGTTCTTATCCGCCTTGAAGGACTGATCCGTCTTATCCCCCTTGCGCGGCCCCGGATCGGTCAAGATGAGCGCGTCGTTGAGGAAGACCTGCGTCGGCCCAATCCCGCCGCCGCGATCAGCGAGCGTTACCGTGGCGCGGTTGTCGGTCCGAACGATCGCCGCATTCGGCGGAAGGCGAATCTCCAACTTACTGAGCGACTTGACCTTGCGCAGCGGCTCTTTATTGAAGCCCATGATCTTCGCGAGTAGGCCCGGTTCGTAGTAGTCGGCTTTGAACTGCTTAAGCGCGACGGACTCGTTTTCCACGATCCAGTAGAGCCCGTCGATATCGCCGCCTGTTGAGGCGTCATAGCGGCCGTCGGGGTCCGTGACGGCCCAGGTTCCGTCTCCAAAGCTCATTAGCCGGCAGAGCTCGCGGCCGGAGGAGGTGTCCCAGAGGCGGGCGGTCTTATCGCTGCTTGCCGTTAATACAAACCTCGAATCGTCCGAACAGACGGCAGTGTTGACGTTGTCGCTATGCCCCTCCAACCGCGAAAGTTCACGCCCACTCCCAACGTCCCAGAGGCGCGCCGTCCGATCATCGCTGGCCGTTAGTACCCTGCCGCGATCGGGCGTGAAAACAGCGGAGTTTACAACTCCGGAGTGGCCAGTGAATCGGTGAACTTCGGCGCCTGTCGCAGTATCGCATAGCCGGGCAAACCTGTCGTTATACGTGGTAAGCACGTATTTGCCGTCCGACGACAACGTTGCTGAATGAACAGGTCCGCTTCTAACGTGAAGTTGGTTGACCTCAGAACCCGTTCGCGTGTCCCAGAGATGACCAGTACGGTCGAAGCTATAGACCAGTATGAAGCGGCTGTCTGCGGAGAATTCAGCGGACTGGACTCCATAGCAGAATCCACGGTATGCGACGACCTCACGGCCGGTCGCGGAATCCCATAGCCGTGCGGTCTGGTCGTCGCTGGCTGTCAGAATACTTCGGTCGTTTGAAGAGTAGATCGCTGAGGAGATTCTATTGCTATGGCCGATCAGGGTCTTGGCTTCGTGGCCTGAGCTGATTTCTAAGATGTGCGCGGCGCCGTCCGAACCGCCAAGAACCACGTATTTGTTGTCCGCCGAAATGGCTGCGGAGGTTACTCGGTAGCCATCCAGCGTGATTCTCCGGAGCTCACTCGCCAGCAATGTCCCATAGTCGCACCGTTCTGTCGTCACCTGCCGTTAGGACAGACCGACCGTCATTAGCGAAACTTGCAGTAAAGACCGTACCGTGGTGGCCGAGAAACTCGTGAATATCGCGGCCGGAAGAACAGTCCCACAGTCGAGCGGTCCCGTCCGAGCCGGAAGTCAATGCGAAGCGGTCGTCCCTGGAAAAAGTGGCGGAAAGTACCGGACCTCTATGACCGGTAAACGTCTGCAGGGCTCGGCCCGTGGCTGTCTGCCATAATCGCGCTGTGCCGTCCTCGCTGGCGGTCAGCACGACCAGGCTATCCGTTGAAAGTGCGGCAGAATAGAGCGGTCCGCTGTGCCCGACAAATCGGCGAACTTCGCGGCCCGTTGCGGTTTCCCAAAGGCGAGCGGTGCAATCTCGGCTCGCGGTCAGGACAAAACGCCCGTCCGCGGAAATAACCGCGGAAGTAACGCGATCTTGATGCCCGATGAACTCGCGGATTTCGCGTCCGGTCGAGGTCTCCCATAGCCGCGCAGTGTGATCACGACTGGCGGTGATTACGTAGTGACCATCGCGAGACAGACGGGCGCAGGAGATCGCATCACTATGTCCAAGGTGAGCTACCAGGGTCGCAGCCCCAATCGCCGGATTTCCCGGTCCAGTCGCCCGATTGGCGCCTACATCCTGCCCCGCCTGCTGCGGATTCCTGCACCCGCCTAGCAGCACCGAACACGCCAGTAGAAAGGCTTGAAATAAAGTGGCCCGCTTCACTCTCCCACCTCTGGCCGGTCCACGGCTGTAGCTCGGCTCTCGGGAAGCCAGCGCGCAAACACCCGGTCGAGTTGAGCATTCCGTCCGGTCTCTCCATATTAATGAAAAGACGCGGCGCCGTCAAGCCTGACACGATTAGTTCGTTCGCTCCAATCGTGCATTTGCACCATCGTTGGCCCATAGGCAGGAAGTCGCCGCGCAGGGCCGGAATTCGGCTGTGGGCTCGAGCCAGGGAGGCCGCAGATTGAAAATCACCGCCATCGAAACGCACGTCTGCAATGCGCGGATGCGAAACTGGATATTCGTCAAGGTACTGACCGACCAGCCGGGCCTCTGGGGCTGGGGCGAGGCGACGCTGGAGTGGCACACGCGCTCCGTCGTCGGCGCGGTCCAGGACCTCGCGCCGCTGCTCGTCGGCGAGGACCCGACTCGCATCGAGCATCTGTGGCAGACGATGTACCGCCAGCATTTTTGGCACGGGAACGGCATCGTGCGCGGGACGGCGATCTCCGGAATCGACATCGCGCTGTGGGACATCGCCGGCAAGATCCACGGAGTGCCGGTTCACAAGCTGTTCGGCGGGCCGGTCCGGGACTGTATCCGGCTCTACGCGCACCTCGGCGGCGGCCGGATGGAGGACTTCTACGAGACCCGTCCCGCGGACGCGGCGCGCTTCGCCGACCTTGCGCAGCAGAGCGTGGCGGAGGGATTTACCGCGTTCAAGTCGATGGCCGTGCCGGAGACCGCGCCGCTGGAGGGACTGCGGCCGGTGAAGTATGCGGAGGCCTGCGTTGCGGCCATGCGCGAGGCGGTCGGCGACGGCATCGACATTATGGTCGATTGCCACGCCCGGCCCAGTCCGCGCATGGGCATGCGGTTCGCGAAGGCGCTGGAGCCGTACGGCCTCTACTGGCTGGAAGAGCCCTGCTGGCCCGAGTGCGCGGAGGACATCGCGCTGATCCAGCGGGCCGTGGCGACGCCGATCGCCACCGGCGAACGGCTCGTCGGGCAGCACGCCGTTCGTCCGTTCTTGGAGCAGCAGGCTTGCAGCATCTTGCAGCCCGACATCACGCATTGCGGCGGTTTGAGCGAAGCCCGGCGGATCGCCGCGATGTGCGAGGCGTATCGCGTGGCCTTGGCGCCGCACAATCCGCAAGGTCCGGTGAGCACGGCCGCATCGCTGGAGCTGGGCTTCGCCTCGCCGGCCTACATCATTTGCGAGG
>DATGJU010000459.1:0-5954 GCA_035295045.1 Chthonomonadaceae bacterium | reverse complement strand
CGACAAGCTGCGCAAGGCGATTGAGGGCGAAAAGGCCCTTTATCCGAAAGAATACGCCACGCCGGTACATCCCGACGCTTCGGGAGCATCGTCGATTGTCGGGTCGCATACGCTGATTCCAGACGCGCTCTTCCACGCCTTCGCGACGTTTGGATCGCTGATGTCGCCGGACTTGCCCCTGAACCGGAGGCAGCACGAGATGATCGCCACCATGGTCTCGGTGACCAACCGCTGTGTCTATTGAATCGAATCCCACGCAGAGTTTCTGCGTCGCGCAACGGGGGATGACGCGCTTGTGGCGGCGCTGCGCGTGGACTTCCGCACGGCCGACCTGAACGAGGCAGACCGCACGATGCTCGAGTACGTCGACACGCTGACGCGCCGGCCGGTCGACATCCAGCGCGCGGACGTGGAGCGGCTGCGCGTCGCGGGCTTCGACGACACCGCCATTCTCCAGATCAACCTAATCGCCTCCTGGTTCAACTACATCAACCGCGTCGCCGACGGTCTGGGAGTGGGCCGGCCTTAGCGGCAACGCCGGTCAAGGCTTGGGGGCGGCATTCACCGGCGTGCGGACGATCTCGATGAAGTTGGCGATCGGGCCGACGATGAAGAGCGCGTAGTAGGGCGCGTGGATCGACAGCTCATCGTACGCGGGCGCGAAGTGGTGGACGAGGCGGAGGCAGCACTCCACGGCGGCCACCAGGAATGCCACGATCGCCTGGCCGCGCTTCGTCATGACCGTGGACTTCGGGTCGGTGATCATGAAGAAGATGTAGAGCTGGTACATCGGGCCCGTGATCGCGGCGACCTCCGACTGCCAGGGATCGTGCGTTATGGCGGATCGAAGAAAGGCGAACGCGAAGAACGAGACCACGTAGGTCGCTGTGATGTGGAAGCGCTTGATGCGCCAGATGATCATCGAGCCGACGATCCAGACGACGACCATCGGCAGCAGGTCGTTGCCCCACTGAATGCCGAGCGTTGCGACGGTGTCGCGGGCGAGCAGCAGCATCATGCAGATGCCGAAGTTGGAGGGGTTCCAGAGGTGCCGTCCGCGCCAGCGGATGACGTACTTCGAGGTGATCGAGATGGCGCTGCAGAGCGCGAACGGCCAGAGCTCGTTCGATCGCACCAGGATGCCGACGCTGATTCCGGTGATGTAGGCGCTTGCCAGGTGCGGCCATTTGCCCGTGAAGATCCGCCCGAGGATGGCGTCGGTCACGATCGACGTCGTGATCGCCAGGGCCGTGGCGTGCCAGCTCTCCAGGTAGTGGAATCGGAGCTGGCCCGCGAGCAGGATCATTGTGATGAGGATCGGCGGAACGAACCGGGCGTCGATGCCGAACATCGTCGGCACGGGCTTCGGGGCGAGCCGCCGCGCTGCCGCGCCGTCCGGCCGTGCCGTCCCCGCGGCGGCCGGCGGGATTCCCGTTGGGGCCGGCGAAGTAGCGGGCGGAATTGCGGTCGGCGGGGCTGCAGCCTCCTGGGCCGGCGTGTTCACGTCCGACATGGCTACTTCTCCTTCACCTTGTGGATCATGCCCGGCTCGGGCGCGCTCTCGGTCTGGATTTTGCCCGACGGCCAGCGGATGACCGCTTTCTCGACCTTCGGGCTCTTTCCGAGGCCGAAGTGCAGCCGCCGCATATTCTGCGAGCAGAAGCCGTTGCCGCCGTTCACCTCCTGGCGCTGCTGCTGCGGCTGGGAGCCGTTCGTCCAGTAGAGCGTAACGTCGGCGCCGATCGCGCTCCGATTGCTCTTCGTTCCCTCCAGGTCGAACTCGATCCAGCGGTTCTGCGGATCGACCGTGTTTTTGTAGAGCAGCAGGGGGCCCTTCTGGTTCGACACGATCACGTCCAGCATTCCGTTGTTCGAGAGGTCGGCCATGGCGACGGCGCGGCCGTCGTACAGGTCTGTCACGCCCACGCGCTGGGCCACCTCGCGGAAGCCGCCACCGCCGTCATTCAGCCAGACGTGCTTCTGCTGGTATCCGGAGAGGCTCTGGCCCCGCATATCGGGCCAGTTCGCGGCGTCACCGATGATTGCTGCGTTGCCGCCCGTGATCTTGCTGAAGTCGTACCAGTAACTCTTGTTGCGGTCCGCCGAGATGAAGCCGTTCGTCAGGAAGATGTCCAGGTAACCGTCGTTGTTCAGGTCGGCGAACTGCGCGCCGAAGCTCCAGCCGCCCAGCTCGACTCCCATCGTCCTGGCCATGTTGTCGTATTCGAGCGGGCCGCCCGGCGCGGATCGCGGGACCCAGAGGTTGTTCCCCTGGATCAAATTGCCCGGCTCCGAGATATTCGAGACGTAGATACAGTACCTGCCCTGGTTCATCAGGTCGCCGATGGTGGCGTTCATGCCGCTCTTGGGGGCGGCCCCGATGCCTGCCGCGCTGCCGATCTCCCGGAAGTGCTCGCCGTGCTCGTTCTCGAACAGCTCGGTTACGCCGTAGTCGTTGGCCAGCACGATATCCGGGTAGCCGGTCCCGTGCAGATCGGCGGCCGCGGCGGCGAGCGTCCACCGATGGCTGTCCAGGCCCACCTTCGCCGTCACGTCCTCAAACTTGCCGTCGCCCACGTTTCGCAGCAGGTACTTACGGCCGCCGTTCCTGGCATACTCGAAGCTCTCCGGCATCATCTTCGTGTCCTTCAGGTGCCAGAGGTCGATGTCCTCGCGGTAGTATCCGCAGATGAGCAGGTCGAGCTTGCCGTCGTTGTCGTAGTCGACCCAGATGGCCGTGTTGGCGTTCACATGGTCCGGAAGGCCCGCCGTGTCGGTGACGCGCGTGAAGCCCCTGCCGGCGTCGTTGTGGAACAGCTCCGGCCGGCCCCATTTGTAGACCAGCAGGTCCTCATAGCCGTCGTTGTCGTAGTCGCCCCAGACGGCGCCCATACAGGCGCCTGTGCCGGCTCGGTTCAGGTCCGCGACGCCCATCTTCTCGGCCACGTCCTCGAACTTGCCGTTGCCCAGGTTGTGGTACAGATGGTTCTTCGCGCCCTCGCCGCTGTTGGTAACGTAGATGTCTTGAAGGCCGTCTCGATCGAAGTCGACGATCGAGACCGACGCGCCCATCGCGGCGATCTCCGGCATGATGGGCTTGAGGCGGGCGTCCAGGACCGGCGCCTCGTGCACGAAGTCAATGCCCGACTGCTTCGCGCACTCGGTCAGCGTGAAGCCGTAGGCGTTCGTGGCCGAAGCGGGCGCGACCGGCGCTGCCGCCGGCGCGCCGTGGATTCGGCGCAAGATGGCCGGCACTGCCAGCAGGCCAACGAGGATGAGGGTGAGCGCCACACGTGAGAGAGGCGATTGTCGCATAATCAATAACCTGGCTTAAGCCCATTGCGGAAGGCATCGGGCGTGACGTAGCGGGTGTGGTAGGTTTTCCAGTCGTCCGGGTGACGGCGCACCACCGGATCGTCTTCCAGCCTGCCGGGCGGAGTATTGTACGACTGCTGGCCATGGAACGGAAGCGGCAGGATCGTCTTCGAGAACACGGTGTTCAGGTTTCCGTCCTTCTCCCAGCCGTCGCCGACGAGCACGTAGTCCCGCTTCCAGCCGGCGGGCGGCGGGGGCTGCTCGGCAAACCTGAACGCCATCTCGTCGCCTGCGTTCATGATAACATACCGATCGTCAACCTGCTCAAGGAGCGGCTTCACGTCGCCGAATCGCGTGCAGTAGCCGATCAGGTCGCGCCAGCGCTGACCGCCGCCATCCAGCGTTTCGTAGTCCGGCAGCTCGGGAGATGACGAGTTTGCCTGGCTGGTCGCCGAGTAGCCCCGGTAGCGCAGCTCCGCGGACTGGATCGGCAGCCGCCGTGTCAGCGGCGCCGGGCCGGGAGCCTCGCCGGCGATCGCGAGCGAGTCCCAGTAGATCTCCAGGTTGGTGCGGAGCCTGTATCTTTGGACGCCCGTGCGTACCGCCGACGGGGTTCTGGATACCGGACTCCGCAACTCGGCTGTGCGGGGCCCGGTGGGCGTGCCGGCGACGTGAGCGCCGACCCTCGGCCCCTGCGCCACGTCGTCCAGGCGGATCAGGATCGTCTTGGTCTTGCCGGCGGGGAAGCCCAGTCTATCCTTTACGGTGCGCCATTTCCCGTCCGCGTCCTGCACCTCAAGGCTGAGGCCGCGGGGCGGATCGTGGCGGCCCTGGCTGATCGCGACGTTGATCGAGCTGTTCGTCGGGTGAATCCAGCCGGACGCGACCAGGTAGAGCGGACCGGTCTTTGGCGCGTCGGGACCGACTTCGAAGTCCACGTAGTGGTCGCGCGTGATCCCCTGGTAGTCGCCGCGGCCGAAGGTATCGAGGTAGCGGCCATCCTTGTCCCGCACGATGTCGGTCACATCGGTTCCGTTGTCGTCCAACGCGCGCGCGACCGGTACGGGCGGCGTGAGGCAGTAGACCTTGAGGGGCGGCGGCGGGATCGAGAACCGCTCGTCGACGAAGATCTCCGTGCCGGCCGGGTGATCCACGGTCATCAGGCGCACATAGTCGAAGAAGTGGGTCTCCCATAGCTCAGCGGTAATGCGCAGGTCGTAGTACCCGTCGCGCGGGACGAGCTGGTCCCCGGCGATCTTCACCCAGTCCTCGGTCTGCTCCATTCCGGCCGTGTCCTGGGCGTTGATTCTCAGTCCGACCGGCGATCGCCAGATGAAGTCCGTGACAAAGCCCATCTTATGGCCGTTCCAGGCGAACAGCCAGGGACAGGACGTATCGAGCCGGTGCGGCAGCGCGCTGGACGTGTTCGGCACCATCGGGTTATCGCTCAGCTGCGCATATTCGGAGCGGACGTCGCCGTTCGGCCACAAGACTCGGACAACGTCGGCCTCCTGGTACGTCCCGAGGCCGAAGTGGACGACCGGCGAGCAGATGGTCTGTTTGCAGTAGAGCAGCCCCGCACGGAGCTCCATTACCCCGCCGATTCCGAACGAGTTGGAGCGCCGGTCCCCGCCGCCGCCCGACGCGGCCGAACGCGGGTCCTTACGCTCCTGCCCGTACTTGGCGAACTCCTGATCGTTGGCGATCGGCCGCACGTCCTGCCAGCGATAGTCCTTCGAACCGTGGCTCGCCATCCGGACCGGCTGCCCGGCCGGCGATAGGCCGATGAGATCGAGGCGGCCGTTACCGCTCAGCTCGCCGGCCGCGAAGACCGGGCCGGGAATCGCCGCGGACAGCGGCGCGAGGGCGTGCTTTTCATCGCACAGCCAGGCCTTCGCGGCGGTCGGAGTCGATGCCACCAGGTCCAGGCCGCCGTTGTTGTCGAGGTCCGCCACCAGGAGCCGCGCGGACCCGGCAGACAGGTCGGCCGGCGGCGGCGCCCATCGCGCGATCTCCGCGACTTCGAACGCCTCGCCGCGGTTCTTGTCCGCAATCCGCATGATCGCGCCGCCGGCCTGGAGCGCGACGAGGTCGACGCTGCCGCTGCCGGTCACGTCGGCTGCCGCAATGGCCGCCGTGGCGCCGGTAAGCGCCGGGGCGGGCGCGCGCTCCCTATACAGCCCGGCGCGCTGGTTTGCGAAGACGTGAAGCCTGCCGGCGCCGTCGATGATGCTCGCGTCGTTGCTGCCGTCGTTGTCGAGATCGGCCCACACGAAATCCCTTAGCCCCGAAATGCCGTGAAAGGGATGCAGGGCGGTCCAGGTGCCGTCCAGCGCGTTGCGCAGAACCGTCGGCTCGCCAGACGCGGAGCCGAGCACGACGTCCAGATCGCCGTCCGATTCGTAGTCGAACGCCCAAGCGCCCGTATAGGCGGCGCCAAGCACGCTTGCAGGCAGCTTCGTCCTGGCGGTCACATCCTCGAATGCGCCCGTGCTAGTCTGGTGGTAGAACTTGAGGCCGCCGGCGCCGGCGAGGACGAGATCGTCGCGGGCGTCGAAGTCCAGGTCGATCGCGAGCACGCTGTGCGGGCCTGGCGGCTCGGCCCGCGGTCCGCCGGGAAACGGTAAGGAGGCGCCATT
>DATGJU010000458.1:0-16090 GCA_035295045.1 Chthonomonadaceae bacterium | reverse complement strand
TAGGGCTTATACGACTTATGCGACCTACAGGGCCGATCCAACTTCACAACCCGCCGCCCCCTACAGGACCCGGGCTGCGTGCGTTGGGGCTGCAATGCAGTATAATCTTGCCAGCGGCGGTCGGCCTATTTGCATGGGGCGCTTCCGGAGGCGAGCGATGGTTTTCAAGCAGATACTCAACGAATTGTGCGGCTGCGCATCCTACCTGATTGCGTGTCAGACGGGCGAAGCGGCGATCGTGGATCCCGGGCTGGAAACTGAGCCGTACGAGGCGCTGCTGCGCGCCCGCGGCCTGCGGCTGCGAACGGTGATAGACACGCACGTGCACGCGGACCACGTCTCCGGCGCGCGCGCCCTCGCCGCGGCGCACGGCGCGGCGCTCTGCATGCACGAATCGGCGGGCGTGGCCTATCCGTTCGAGCCGCTCCGGGACGGCCAGGAGCTCGCCGTGGGGCGGCTCGTGCTGCGCGTCCTGCATACGCCGGGACACCGGCCGGAGCTGATCTCGCTGCTGGTCATCAATCCGCCGCGCAGTCCGGAGCCCTCGATGGCGCTGACCGGCGACTCGCTGCTGGTGGGCGACGTGGGCCGGCCGGACTTCGGCGGCGGCGATGCGGCGGCGCAGCACGACAGCATGTCGCGGCTGCTGAGGCTGCCGGACTGGGTCGCGGTCTTCCCCGGCCACTTCGAAGGGCCGTGCGGCAAGGGGATGTGCGGCCGGCCGAGCACGACGATCGGCTTCGAGCGGCTGTTCAACCCGATGCTCCGGCTGGGCCGCAACGAATTCGTGGAGCAGCTGACTGGCGAGGTGCCGCCCCGGCCGCTGAACATGATTGCGATCGAGGCGACCAACCGGGGCACGGCAGCGATGAGCTGGGCGATGCTGAGGGATTCCGCGCCGCCGGACGAGATCGACGCGGAGACGCTCCTTCGGCATGGCGGCGACGCGACGATCATCGACGTGCGAGAGCCGGAGGAATTCGCGTTCGGGCACATCGAGGGCGCGATCAGCGTGCCGCAGGCCGAGCTGGCATCGCGGCTGGAATCGCTGCCGCGCGACAGGCTGCTGGCGACGGTCTGCCACGCTGGAATGCGCTCGCTCCGCGCGGCGCAGTTCCTGACGCAGGCCGGGTTTCCCCGCGTAGCCAGCCTGAAGGGCGGCACGGCCGGTTGGTGCGCGGAGGGGCGACCGGTATCGCGTTCGGCGGCGCAGGAGGCTGAGCGGCCGAAGGTCGTCGAGTCGGAGTGGGCGCACGGAGGCGGCTACTACTTCGAGATCTGAGCGCGGCCTTCGCGGCAGGCCGCGACCGAAGGCCATTCTCGGCGGCGCGTTTTGGGGAGCCGGTTTATTTAGTAGCATCGATAAGCCCCGCCCAAGTCTCCTCACCCGGGCGCGTACGCGCTGTAGGGCCTGCGACCGGATGGCGAGACAACGGGCGAGGCCAGAGGTTGCCGGCCCGCCGGTCGCCGGCTCCATGGGGCACACGTTGCGACAGGAGGGAGGCGCAGCATCGATGAGACAGGACGATTATCCGGGGATGGTGGTCCGGCAGAAGGCGCCGCTCAACCTCGAGGGACAATTTTCCAGCGTGCGCGACTGGATCACGCCGACGCCGCAGTTCTTCGTGCGCAGCCACTTTCCGGCGCCGGCGCTCGACGCGGAGGCGTGGCGCCTCAAGGTTCACGGCTGCGTCGATCGGCCGGCCGCGCTGAGCCTGAAGGAGATCACGGCGCTTTCTGCGACCACGCTTGCGGCGACTGTCGAGTGCGCGGGGAACGGACGTGTCTACTACGAGCCAGCCAAGGAGGGACTGCAGTGGCAGGCCGGCGCGGTCGGGAACGCCTCCTGGACGGGCGTTCGGCTGCGCGACCTGCTGGAGCTCGCCGGCGTCCAGGACCGTGCGGTCGACGTGATCCTTGTCGGGGCGGATCGGGGCGTGGTGGACGGCGGGAAGAAAACGGCGTCGCCGGGCCCGATCGCCTTCGCGCGCAGCCTGCCGATCCGTAAGGCGATGGAGTCGGGCACGCTGCTCGCCTACGAAATGAACGGCGAGCCGCTGACGGTGCAGCACGGATTTCCGCTGCGCGCGGTGGTCGGCGGCTGGTTCGGGATGGCGTGGGTGAAGTGGATAAAGGAAATCCGAGTCGTCGAGCGGCCATTCCTCGGCTACTGGCAGGCGCGTGACTACTTTCGTTGGGAGCGGGAGATGGGCGAGCCGGTCCTCGTCCCGCTGGACGAGATGCTGGTAAAGGCGCAGATCGCGCGGCCGATCAGCGGCTCCGAGGTGCTGTTGGGACAGCGGCGGCGCATCTTCGGGGCGGCCTGGGGCGGCGAGGCGCCGATCGTGCGGGTCGAGGTCTCGGTGGAGGACGACGATTGGCAGCCCGCCACGCTCATCGGCCCGGAGGCCTGCCACGCGTGGCGGTTCTGGGAGACCCACTGGACGCCGGAGCGGGCCGGCCGGTACTCCCTGCTCTGCCGGGCGTTCGACGCGGAGGGCCGCGTTCAGCCGCCCGAATCACTGCCGGACCGCGAGAGCTACATGGCCAACTGGAGCGTGCCGGTCGAGGTGACCGTCGTCGAGCGCGAGGAGGCGGAAGGGTTCGAGATTTAGGCAGCCGGCAATCGGCAGTCGAGACTCGGCAATAGGGAGAGCATTTCGATTGACGGTGAGGTAAGCGAAAAGGAGCGACCGACCATGCGCAGATCTCCATGCCCGCTGCGACTACGCATCGTAGCCGGCGTTACCGGCGCGGCATTCACGCTGGTCTTCGTGTTTCCCGGCTGCGGCCCGCCGCCTCCCACCGCGAAGCGGCCGGCGGACCGACCGGCGGCGCCGGCGGCCGCGCAGACGCAGCAGGCCGTTGCGCAAACACCGCAGCAGCTCGACGCGCAGATCGAGCGGATGCAGCAGGCCGTCGACAGCGTCGACAAAACAGCCTTCGATGTGCCCGCACTCGCCGCGTCGCTAGGGCCGGACCCCGAAAAGCTGTTTGGGTTTGTTCGCGACGAGGTTGCATACGAGGTCTATCGCGGCTCGCTGCGGGGCGCGAAGGGCGCGCTGATCGGGCGGGCTGCGAACTCGGTCGACAAGAGCCTGCTGCTCGCCGAGCTGCTCAGGGCAAACCACTTCACCGTCCAGTTCGCGTCGTGCACCCTCGACGAGCAATCCGCGCAGTCGCTTGTCGATCAGATGACGCTGCCGGGGCCGACCCGTCCCTCGCAAGGCGCCGATGATACAACTCTTCAGTCTCTTGAAGCCGGTCACGAGGTCGAGACGGAGCAAGCGGCCGGTTACAGGGCGATCCGCCAGCACATGGACGGGATCGCGCAGCAGTCCGTAAAAGATGGCGATGCTATCCTGCAGCTCCTTACGGACAGCCACATTGCGTTGGGCCCCGACGCACAGCAAAATCGCCAGGATCTGGTTTCCGAGGCGCGGCAGCACACCTGGGTCCAGTATCGCCAAGGCGACGCGTGGATCGACCTCGATCCATCAAGGCTGGGGCAGAAGTCAGGCGAACGAATTGCGCCGCCCGTCTCCGCCGTATCGGACCTGCCTGCCAGCCTCGCGTGGAAGGTCGCGATGCGCGTTCGGGTCGAGCGGCGGGCCCACGGCGCGCTGTCTCAATGGACGGCGCTTGAGAGCGTGCAGACTGCGGCCGATCTCGCGGGCGCCGGGATCAGCTTCGCCAACGCCCCCGGAGGGATCGGGCAGGACGGCACGCTCGCCGCCGCGCGGAAGGCTACGCGGTTTATGCCGGAGCTCGTGATCCGTGGTACGACGATCTCGAGGACCGGATTCGATCTGCAGGGGAATCCTATACCGGCATCAGTGTTTGCGGCGCAGCCCAACGCGACTGCGGGCGGATTTGCCGCCGCATCCGGCGCACTCGGCGCGCTCGGCGGAGATCCAGCGCCGCCGGCCGCGGCCCCGACGCCTGCGGCGGCGGACGGGATGCTGACTGGAGAATGGCTTGAGGTCGAGGTCAGCGGTCCCGGAGCTCCTGCGAAGACCTACGTCCGCGAGATCGTTGATCGAATCGGCATCGAGAACCGCTCCCCGGCGCACGCGATTGCGATAAAGGCGGAGCTTCGCGATCCGGGCCGAGTCGCTATGGCGCTGATAGGCCAGCGAAGCATCCTGATCGAGCCGGGCTTCTCGAACGAGCAGTACGTCGAGAACATCCTGACCTCGCAGATCCTCGCGAAGAAAGCGCTGCTCCATACCGCCTTCGCCGAGAAGCTCGCAAATACTCCAACAGGCCAGACCGCGGCCAAATTTGCGGACTCCTTCAAGAGCGAGATCTCGCCGGAGCTGTCGAGCCTCAGCGCGGGGATCCGCGCATTCGGCGCCCAGGAGGCGGAGGGCAGGTTCCGCGGCGCGGTGTTTTACCATGCCAGTCCGGCGATTTTCATCTACGAGACTACCGTCGGACCGCGCGCGGATGGCGCGATCGTCGAGCGCCGGGGCTTCGACATCGTAGACAATTCGCTGCGCGTCTTAGCGCCGGTCGGCTCACCCGCCGCTCCACAGCTCGCGCTGTCCATCGGGGTTTATCAGACTCATTTGGAGCGGGCGCTCGCGCTGGACTTCGCGCGACTCATTCAGGAGCAGGTGGCTGCCGAAACGACGGCCCAGTCTGAGATCGGCTCGGTCAGCTCGCCGTGGAGCGCGATCGACGTCTTTGCAGCGGCCGGCTCCGCGCAGGTTCCGGCGGCCATCGCCGGGGGGCCAGGCGCTTCCGGCCTGGCGGCGCTCGATCTACCGGCGGGAGCGCGCGCCCGGATCGCGAACGACGTCGCGCACGGCAGCCTGGTCATCAGCCCCCAGCGCGCGGTAGCGCTCGACGGCCAGCAGGCGGTCGGGTGGTGGCGAATCGACCGCCGCACCGGAAACACGCTGGGCGTAATGGATACCGGCAAGGGCCAGGGCGCCACCGAGACGGCCGTGCTGGAAGGGAACACCGTAAACCGTACGGAAGCGGCGCTGCGTTTCGCCCAATCGCTTTGCATCGTCACCGGCTACCTCTTCAAGGCGCTGCTCTACGTAAGTCTGCTGCTCCTGGTCACCCGCATAGCTTCCAACCCCGCCGCGGCGCCGCAACAGATCGCGAAGTTCCTCAAGGACTTCCTTAGTCTTGGCAATCTGCTGTTGATCGTCGGGACGGGAGTCGCTTGTCGACGGGTCAACCTGAAGCTCGAGGCCTTCAGTGAAGGAGAGCCCGGCGGCGCGCCGAAGACGGGGCCGTCGGAAAAGCCCGGTAAGGGTGGCGAGGGCCCTGAAAAGCCCGGCGCGGGACCGGATAAACCGGGCGCGGGACCGGATAAACCAGGGAAGGACGCCAAGACGCCGGAGCCGAAACCCGGAGAGCAGACTCCAAATGGACCAGCGAGACGCTCCAAGATCCGAGAGGCCGGACTGCCCGCCAACGGCAGGGTCCGATACGTTCCGCCGAAGGGCTGGAAGCCGAGCATGCCGCTGCCGAAGGCGCCCGGCGGTGGCTTCATCGACGCGGCGGGCCGCGTCTGGAAGAAGGGGCCGAACCACCATTTTCCGGACGAGATCGATCCCGATACCGGTCAGCCATGGTCGTACGAATGGGACATCCAGCCGCCCAGAGGCGCGCCGACATTTCCCGGCGGAGTTACGCATAAGAACGTGAGCCCAAACGGCACTATCCGATAGGGACATGGAGGCCGCACGTGGAAGCGCGATTCGCGCCCTACGACATAGTTAGCGTGAAGGGGCGAAGCGACATTCGTTCCGCCGTCGTGCTCGACTACACGTACGGCGGTTCGGGACCGGAGCCCGGCGACCCCGTTCCGATCTATACGCTGTATGCCGAGGATGGGCGCTTGCTGGAAGAGCGGGAGTCGAGCCTCGAAAAGATCGGGCGGCTTGAACCTCCGCTTCATCACGGCGAGATCGTCGAGATTCACCCGAAGGCCCGCAGGTACGCGGCCCTCGACGGCAGGGAGGGCGTCGTGGCGGGCGCTTCGTGGAGCTATGAGACCGGCGAATGGGGCTTCGCGGTAACGCTGGAACCGCGCAACGTCTGGTTCTTCACGTTCGATGAGCTGACCGGAACGGGTCGCATCCAGGTGCTGACAGAGGCCAGTGCCGAGGTGGGCGACGAACCGGTGTCCGCGATTCATGAGTTGATACCGGACCGGGGTTCGACTTCGATGGAGAATGACCAATGACCATTGCTCATCTGCACTCCGGGCGCCCATCCGGGATGCGCCGCGCCGGTTGGTGGAACGCTCGCGCCGCCGCGGCCATTGCGGTCGCAACGGCGGCGGGAATCTCCGGCTGCGCCCCGCGCCCCGGGCGCCCTGCGGCCGATTCCGCCACGCCAACTCCGACGCGAACGGCCGCGCGCCACGGGCCGCGAGCGCCCTCGACCACGTTCGAGCAGGGCGACGTATTCGTCGGCCTCGATGACGGGTCCGTCGAGTGGCACGGACCGGACGGCGCCCTGGTGGCGACCTTAGATACCGGAGCGAAAGCCGAGACCGGGGGAATGACGTTCGACGCAGGCGGGAGTCTGTTGGTCGCAAATTCGGGGCCTGACGGAGTCACCAGCTTTGGGGCGGACGGCAAGCGACTCGGCCCATTCGGCAGCGGATACGACGACCATCCGAAGTCGGTTGTGTTCGATCGCTCCCAGAACGCCTATGTCGGCGAGATGGACGGCGGGCGTGCGATACTGAAATTCAATCCCGACGAGATCGAGGTGGCCGCGATCAAGGCGCCGACGGAGAGCCGCGGGACCGACTGGATCGACCTTGCGGCGGACGGCCACACGCTCTACTACACGTCGCAGGGCCGCGCGATAAAACGTTTCGATCTCGCGTCCCAGGCGCCCTTGCCGGATTTCGGCCCGGCGCTCCCGAGCGCCGCGGCGTTCGCGTTGCGCATTCAGCCGGATGGAGGCGTGCTCGTCGCCGATACGGTGGCCGTCATGCGCCTTACCGCGTCCGGGCGCGTCGCGCAAAACTATAAGGCGCCACAGAAGGTATCCTGGGTTGCGCTGGCGCTCGATCCCTCCGGTGATTCGTTCTGGGCGGGGGACCGCGATTCAGGGGCCGTGTGCCGATTCGACCTCCAGAGTGGGAGCGTGATAGAGAGCTTCAACGTCAGGGCGGGCGCGAAGGTCTGCGGCCTGGGCGTCCGGGGCGAGCCGCGCGCCGCGCTCGCCGGCGTGCCGCCCGTCGCCGCAGGCGGAGCCCCGGCAGGCGCCGCGCCATCTGCACCGCCCTCCTCCGTCGCGTTGCAGCCCGGCGGAGCCGCGACCGCGGCATCCGCGCCAGGGCCGGCCGCCACGCCGGCGGTCTCATCACCTCCAGGCGCGACCTCCGCGCTCACGCCCGCGGTCGCGCTCGATACCAGCGTGATCTCTGCGGCGAACGTGGGCGGCGTAGTCGAGAGCATCACCGGCGAATACGGGCCGGGCCAACTCGGAGACGCGCTGATCGATGGCCGCCCGGACACTCAGTGGAAGGCGGCCGCTGCATCTCTGCTGCCGGTTGAGATCGTCTTCTCATTCATCCATCGGCAGCCCGCCCTTGTCTCCGCCGTCACGATCGTGCCGTCCGCGTCCGGTTCCCATCCCAAAGACGTCGAAGTCTGGACGTCGTCGACAGGCCCCGCGGACGGTTTCGTCAGGCGCGCCGCGCAGACTCTGACGCCCGGGCTCGACGAGCAGACCGTCTCATTTTCGGCCGTCGATGCGCGGTTCGTCAAGCTGCGCCTTGCGAGTTCCTATCAGCCGGGGGCGATGGAGCTGAACGAAGTACGTATCGTCGAGGGTCGAAAGCCAGGCTACGCGACGCTGGCGGAGCGCGATCCGGAGATGGCGGTCTGGGCGCACAGCCCGCGACGCGCGGCGCAGGCCGGAATTGAGTGGCTGCAAGTCGCATCGACGTCATGGCAGAAAAAGAACAACTGCTTCGGCTGCCACTCCCAGGCGCAGGCGCTGATGGGACTTGCCGTTGCGCGGAAGAATCAGTACGTGGTGAGTGATGCGTGCATGAAGGATCTCTCCACGTTCACGCAGTCCCGGCAGAACCCTGATGGCACGTTCCACAACGGGCAATTCGAAACCGCGACCCAGTTCGCCGCGATGTCCCTGTCCTTCTGGGACGAGGCGGCGCAGGCCCGCTCTCCCTCGCTGACCCGCGCGGTCAATTGGCTTGCGACCCACCAGGCGCCGACCGGCGAGATACCATGCGACCACAACGAGCCTCCTATCGACCAGGGCTCGATGATGACCACGACCAATGCCGTTTTTGCGTTCGAACAGGCATTCCGCGAGTCCGGCAAGCCCGTCTATCGGACCGCGGCCGACAAGGGCCTCGCCTGGATCGCCGCCGCCCCGGCCGCGACCACACAGGACCACGTGTTTGCGATTCTGGGGCTCGCGCGCTATGGAAGCCCCTCTCAGCGAAAGCGAGTTGCCGCGGAGGTTGCCCGGCTCCGGGCCGATCAGATGCGCGATGGCGGCTGGAAGGAGGTCAAGGAGTCTCGGGGGCCCAATGCGTATGCCACGGGGCAAGTGCTTTATGCGTTCAAACAGGCGGGCGTTTCAATCGATTCGTCGGAATTCTCCAAGGGCGTCCGGTATCTGCTCGCCACCCAGAAAGAGACGGGGGCCTGGTCGTCGTTCAATTCGCAGAGCGGGCGGCCATCGGACTTTGCCCCGACGATGTGGGCGGTCATCGGACTGGCGGGATCGTTCGAGCGCGTCCGTCGAACGGAGGTAACGCAGGAGGCGAACGGCATCCGCATCTCGCTGGACAGCGCCATTCTGTTCGACTTCGATAAGTCCAACCTGAAGCCGGAGGCCGAAGCCGTCCTCGCGCAGATAAAGGGCGCCGTGATCGACAAGCATCCGGGAGCCAAATTGATCGTCGAAGGCCACACCGACAACGTCGGCTCGCAGGCCTACAACCTGGGCCTCTCGTCGCGCCGTGCCCGATCTGTGGCGGACTGGCTGGCCCAAAGGCAGATCAGCCGCTCCAGACTGACGGACAGGGGCTACGGAAAGAGCCGGCCAAAGTACCCGAATACTACCGAGCAGAATCGCGCCGGAAACCGGCGAGTCGAAATACTTGTCAGTAACGGGAAATGATTGCGATGGCGTGAGCGGGCCGTCGGCACGGGCAGAAGGGCCGGAGACGGAGCGCGGTGAAACGACATGGATTGGTCGGTATGTACGCCTCTCTTTGCGGTTGGACAGATCGCCGATCCCGAATGGGTGCGCTCGGTGCAGCGCCAAGGCGCAGACCCGAACCGCGTACTCGCCATGCAGCCGCCATGCGGCCACTTGCATGTGTTCGACGGAGAGTCGGCCCAGGTGTCGGTACCGTGATTCGCTACTACAAGCACCGGTTTGACGAGATTGCGCGGCTGCTTCGCGCAGCAGGGGCCAAACGGTAGCATTGTCAGGCGATAAACAGCAGAGTAGCGATCAGGCTTGGACCGGAGGCGCGCTATGAGAACGGCCGCAGCGCGTCCGGGAACACTTACCTTGTTCGCAGGCAAGCCGACAAGTGGCGTGTGGTCAGGGATACGACGAAATGGATCTCCTGAGGATCCCAGAGGGCAACGACGGCGCAAGGCTCGGCACTGTGGCTGCCAAGCATGAGTTCTGCCGTCGAGTAGCAAGCCCGCTCCGAGCCGTCCCTTGGCTTTCGCGCACCCGAGCGTGGCGCACGACGACCTGATCGGTGTGGGCGCTCTTGCGAGCCGGACCCGTCCGTCGATGTACGCGCTACGGGTGGGCCAGGACGAACTCGATCGCCGGTTGGACGTTCCTGCCTGACGCGAGCTGGCGGCCTTCGCCGGGACGGAGCAGGACGGTGATGCGCCCGCCCAGTTCATTGTAGCGCTTCTCGGCGACGCGGGTCTGCTCGTCGAGGGCTGGATCCTTGGCGCCGCAGACGTGCAGCAGGGGAATACCGGCGCTGGCGAGCGGCTCCAGGTCGTCCAAGGGCTGGACCTTGACACCGCCGGTTCGCAGGATAGGATTCTCGGCGTAAATACATGCGACCTTATCGGGATTCTCGATCGCCCAGGCGTAGACCGCCCCCGCGCCGCCGCCCGCACCCTCCATCACCGCCTTCTTCGCGAATCCGTGGTCGCAGAGGTGCTTGTACAGCCGGACCCAATCCGCGTGATTGGGGCCGTCGGCGTTGTATCCCACCGGCCCGACGACGATGTGATAGCCCTTCGCCAGCAGCGCCTGGTCTACGGCGGCATCGCGGCCCACGAAGCCGGCGCGCAATACCCAGGGCCGGCCGGGCGCCTCACTTTTCGGCGCGATGATCGTTACCGGATTCTCCAGGCCCATCACGACCTCGTAGCGGTTGTAGCACGGCACGAAGGCCGGTCCGCGCCGGACGACGTAGTAGCCGTCCACCGCGATGCTCTCGTATTCGTCCAGACCATAGTAGGCGGCTCGCGTGAACCGATTGCCGGCGACATAATCGGGAACCGCAGCCGGTTGTTCCTGGAAGCTATGCTCGATGAAGTCGGCCATCGGAGTGGGATCGCGAAGGCTGTGGGGATGGTGTCCGGCGCCCTCTTTGAGGATCACCGATACGCGGCCGCCGTAGTCCTGGACGGTGTGCTCGATCACGGCCGCGAACCGGCCCAGGAGCGGGTCGATCGTGCCGCAGACGAGCAGGATCGGTACGTCCGCGCGCGCGAGATCCGGCAGGCGGCGCATGGCATCGTCGTTGCCGCCGGGATTGTCCGCGTAGATGGCGGAGACCTGTGTCGGATGAAGCGTCGCCCATGTAAACGCATACTCACCGCCGCGGCTCATGCCGATGAAGGCCGGCTTCCGCGAGAGGCCGTGCTTTTCGGTCAGGTAGGCGTACCAGGCGTCCCAGTACTTATCCGGCTTGAGCGCGGCATCGGCGGAGATGTAGGCAACGTGGAAGCCTCGCCGAAGCAGCTCGACCTCCGTCTGGGGCTGGTGATCCCAATAGCAGCCGCGCCAGATCCACGGATTGCCGGGCGCCGGCCTCTTCGGACAGACCACCACGCACCGCCGCGAGCCCTCCGGCGGCGCGCCGATCCCGAACCGCTCGCCTTCCGGCGGCTTGAACGCCGTGACTTCCATCGTCGCGACATCCATCCGAAAGTCGAACCTGTCGAAGCCGTCGTGCCAGCTGGACTTTTCGCCTTCGAAGGGAACGTACGCGCCATCGCGCCGCGCCGGTTTCGGCGACGAGGGCAGCACAGCCAGTAACGTGATTGCGAACGCGAAGAGCGTGATTATAAGTCTCATTGTAATCATTGCGTCCCGACTTCGGATTATGGACTGCCGGTAATGGCGTTGCGTCGTCGTAGCGCCGCGCTCGATGGCCGGAATCCGGTGAAGGAGTGTTTGCCGGGCGGATAGAAACCTCCTGTGTCGCGTGCGATCTTTATGCGACGACGGATCTCGGCAACGGCTGCGGAATCGCTGTGCGCTGGCGGGTGGGACCTGAGGCGCCGCGTACGCGACATGCACGGGCTTGCGGGAGGTTACGAAGATGCGAGGCTATGCGCTGTGGCTCGGATCGCTTGCGACAATGCTGATTGCAGCGCCGCGCGGCACACTGCCGCGGCCGGCGACGGTGGGCCGTCAGGCGACCACTTCCGCGCCCAGCCTGCCGGTCGTGCCGGGCGTGGATGCGCAGCCGCTGCTTTCGCAGGCGAAACGCGTGCGAGAGGCGCTGGATCTGCTGGGCGAGCCGCTGCCGCCGGAGTCCGCCCGGCTGCTTAAGGAGGCGGAGGCGACGAGCGACAGCGCGCAGGCGAGCAGGCTGGTCCAGAGCGCGCTCGATCGGCTCTGCGCAGCCGCGGTCCGGATCGGCGCGAGGGGCGATGCAAGCGGCATCGTGGTCTCGCCGGAGCCTCCAGCGCTGGTGGAGCAGGGCTGGCGGATCGCGCTGGTCAAGGTGATCAACGAGGGCGGAGCGACGACTCCGCTGCGAGCGCGCAGTCCGAACGCGCGGCCGATCGCGGAATCGCCGGCGGGAGATGTAGAGAGCCGCTGGCTCGATATCGGTACGTTCGATGCGTCACCGCTCCAGCTGGCGCTGAGCGGCCTGCCGCTGGAATACAGGATCGTCCAGTTCTACAGCCGGTCGGCCGGGCGCCATGTCGCGGAGCTGGAGCTCACGGCGCGGCCCGCCCCGCCGGCCGCGCGCCCACGCCAGCCTCGGCCCGACGAGCCTGGCTGGGCCGGCGCGACGATCACCTTCCGCTGCCTGCCGTCGCATGCGGTGAAGCTGCGCGTGCAGGATGCGGACGGGAGCGCCGCGACGGCGGCATTCGTCATACGCGACGGCCAGGGCCGCGTCTATCCGCCGCAGGGCAAGCGGCTGGCGCCCGATCTTCACTTCCAGGCACAGGTCTACCGCTCCGACGGCGAGACGATCCGGCTGCCGGCAGGAACCTACACGATTACCTGTTCGCGCGGCCCGGAGACGATCCCGGAGACGCGGACGCTGACGGTCGGCAGCGGGCAGGCGACGTTCCGGTACCGCGTAACGCGGTGGGTCGATCCCTCGAGGCTGGGCTGGTGGTCCGGCGATCACCATATCCACGCCGCAGGCTGCGCGCACTACACGAACCCGACGGAGGGCGTGCTGCCGAGGGACATGCAGCGCCACATCGAGGGCGAGGACCTCAAAGTCGGATGCAACCTGACTTGGGGACCTTGCTTCGACTTCCAGAAGCAGTTCTTTACCGGCAAGACCGACGCCGTCTCTCACTACCCTTACCTGCTGCGATACGACATCGAGGTATCGGGATTCGGATCGCACCAGTCCGGCCACCTGTGCCTGCTGCGCCTGAAGGAGCAGATTCCGCCCGGCGGCGACTCGGACAAGCATTGGCCGACTCTCTGCCTGAACACGCTGCGCTGGGCGAAGCGGCAGGGCGCGGTGTGCGGCCCGGCACACTCGGCGAACGGCCTTCAGAGCACGGCGGCCCGCGTGGCGGACGGCGACGGGCAGAACGGCCTGCCGACATACCTGGTCCCGCGGTTCGACGGAATCGGCGCGATGGAGACGATCGCCGACGTGACGCACGAGCTGCCCGGCCCGGACGGGGCGCTCGTCCCGGCCGTCGACTTCATTTCGACGATGGACACCGACCGGATCGCGGAGCTGAACCTCTGGTACCACGTCCTGAACTGCGGCTACCGTCCGCGGATCAGCGGCGAGACCGATTTTCCCTGTATCAGCGGCGAGCGGGTGGGCAAGGGCCGCTCCTACGTGAAGCTGGCCGGCCGGCTGGACTTCGACAGCTGGTGCGAGGGGGTGCGGCAGGGCCGCTGCTACGTGAGCGACGGCGAGAGCCACCTGATGGACTACGCGCTGAGCGGTCTGGCCGTGGGCGAGCGGGGGAGTGAGGTCCGGCTGGCAGCGCCAGGCACGGTGCGCGTGACGGCCAGGTGCGCCGCCCGCTGGGCCGATGGCGCCGGGCGCGGCCGGCCGACGCAGGTCGAGGTCGTGGTGAACGGCTACCCTGCGGCGAGTCAGCCGCTCATCGCCGACGGCAAGACCCGCGATGTCGTGCTCGACCTGCCTATTGCGCGGAGCAGTTGGGTAGCGCTGCGGGTACTCGGCTCCTCGCACACGAACCCGATCTTCGTCGTCGTGGGCGGCAAGCCCATCCGGGCCAGCCGGCGCAGCGCTCAGTGGTGCCTGGCGAGCGTGGACCAGTGCTGGCGGCAGAAGGAGCGGTTCATTGCGCCGGCGGAGCACGAGGAGGCGGTTCGGACCTACGAGCATGCGCGCGAGGCGTACCGGCGGATCCTGGCCGAGTGCGGCGCGGAGTGAGGCCCTTTACGACCCGCCGTCGGCTGGAGTTACGAGGACACAGAGCGGTTGAGAGGGCGATGAGGTGATGAGGTGATGAGGTGATGAGGACGGGCGGTTGGTAATGGTGGTGGTTTGGGCCGGGATGCTGCTTGCGGGGATTTGCGGCCAGACTGCGGCGGTCGTCTCGGTGTTGGCAGCGCACGGCTCGCCGCTGCCGGGTCCGGACCGGGCGGCGCTGCTGCGGGAGGCAGCGGCGGGGCATGAGGCGCGAGTCGACCGGATTCTCAGCCGCTTCGCGCTGCTCGAGGTGCGAATCAATCCCGAGTCGCGGGTGAAGGTGGCCCGTGGCTCGGCGCGGGCTGAGCTGACGGCCGGCCGGGAGTCGGTGGCGCTCGTGCGGGTGGTGAACGAGGGCGGCGTGACGGCGCCGTTGCGCCTGAGCGGCCCGAACCTGATCCTCGATGGAGGCGAGAGCCGGAGCGCGGCTCCCGTCTCCGTCCGCAAGCGTTACGCAAGCGCGCAACCCGCCAATGCCGCGCGGACCTCGGACGGCCCGCCGGCAGCGGAGGGCGATCGAGCCGCTGGCCCGCGTGGCCGCGATAGCCGGTGGCTGCGCGCCCAACTGGTCCCGGTCGGCGGCGGAGCTACTTTGAGCGGCGCGCGGCTCGAGTACGTCGCGATCGTGCTGCGCGCGGAGGCGACCGGCTATCGCGAGGCGGTCCTGGCGTTCGACGCCGGCCAGGGCACGCAAGATCTGGGGTTTCGCGGCGAGTGCCCGGTGCTGTTCCGGTGCCGGCGTGCCGGGGCGAAGAGATGCGGACCGGGGGCCAGGAGGCGCGGACCGGCGACGGCCACACGGCCGCCGCCGCCTCTTCACGGTTGGTGTACTGCGTCGCCTATCGCCAGTGGCCGCCGGCGGTCGAATCGTGCGTATCGAGCAGATGGACGATGGTTCGACGCGCCCGGCGGCTAAGCCGCGATCTCGGCCGGACCGCTTCGGAATTGCCTGATGAAGCGCGAGCCGACGCGCACTATCATCATCTGCGCGTGCGGGTGCCGTGCCTCCAGGCGGCCCGACGCGGCATCCTGACTGGTATCCACTTCCCAGGCGCCCGTGTCCAGGTCGATGACGACGATCTCGCCGTCGCGACCCGGCTCCACGAGCGCGCGAATGTCGCGATCGTAGATTTCACTGCTCATGCGAGCTGCCTTGTCCTTGGAATACCGTGGCTTGCGAATGTTCACAGTGTCGCCTCCTTATATTCGGGAGCGCACACCACAGCATCCCGATTCATTATACACCGATGGAGGGCGAACCGTCCGCGCTTCTTCACCGATCGGCACGCGTAGACTCCTGCTCCGGCCCCGCGCCGAGCGGCTGGCTGGCGCCAACAGACGGTCTTGACGAGTTGGACTACAGATCCCGCGGTGGATCGTCGTGCGTGTGGGCGGCCGCGTCCGGCACTGCGACCTCTTGAAGCAGCCCGTGCAGGTCCAACCGACGCGAATACATGGCGAGCTGGCCGTCTGGCGTTAGCGGCCATTGCTCCTTCGGGCGGTCCCAATAGAGCTCCAGGCCGTTATCGTCGGGGTCGCGCAGGTAGAGCGCCTCGCTCACGCCATGGTCGCTGGCGCCGTCGAGGCTGATGCCGGCGGCGACGAGCCGCCGCAGCGCGACCGCCAGCGCGTGGCGCGAGGGATAGAGTATGGCGACGTGGTAGAGGCCGGTCGTGCCGGCGGGCGGCGGCTTTCCGCCCGCGCTCTCCCACGAGTTGAGGCCGAGATGGTGGTGATACCCGCCGGCGCTCACGAAGGCGGCCTCGCTCCCCATGCGCTGCATCAGCCGGAAGCCCAGGACCCCGCAGTAGAACGCGAGCGACCGCTCCAGGTCCGACACTTTCAGGTGCGCGTGCCCGATCCGCACGCCGGGATCGATCTCAGGTTCCATGGTGACGACTCCTCGCCTGGGCGCGGTGCGCGCCAGGCTCAGGAAGCAGTACGCCCTCCGGCGGGCCGGCCCACCTGGACCGACGGCGTAGCGTTTCGCTTCCTAACGGGCCGCGGTGCCCTTCGATGCCGCCGACGCAAAACCGCGCGGTCCTGTTCGGCGAGGCTTCCGCGTCGCGGATTTCGCGGCTAGATCAGCGCGACGCCGTGGCGGCTCAGCTTTACGTTGGCGAGCGTGTAGGGGACGACGCCGATCTCCTCGATGACCACGTTATAGCACTGAAGGCCGTTGCTCGCCTTGATAGTCGGTAT
>DATGJU010000457.1:0-6570 GCA_035295045.1 Chthonomonadaceae bacterium | reverse complement strand
ACCTCCGGCGTTCGGATCGCGGTCGTCGCGTCCTCGCCGTCGACGCGCACGTCCTGCGTGCCGTCCTCGCGAAGCGGCGAAAACTCGATGGAGAGCGACCGCGCGGCCGCCTCGAGCGACGCCGTGTCGGTCGCATCTATCCCGGACCGCAGGGCCGTCCAGGCCAGGGAGCGGTACATTGCGCCGGTATCGAGATAGGTGAATCCGAGCTCCCGGGCGACGCGGCGGGCGACCGTGCTCTTGCCGGCCCCTGCGGGACCGTCTATTGCTATCTGGTACGGCATAAAACCGGCTCCCTTCCAACCACTTTCCAATGCCGGTTTCCAATGCCGGGCTTACAGTTCCGCGTCAAGCTGCCTGCAGAGGGAACGAATAGGTCCGAACATGGTTCGCCAGGAAGACTACGGTTTCCTGCGGCACAAAATTTTTGAAAAATTCTGGATTCGAGGAGGACTATCGTCCCTAAGTGTGGTATTCTCCTGGTACGCAAGACCCGTTCTCACCTAAACCGTATCTGGAGGTTGGTCCGAACCAATGGGAACTGTGTTATCCTCTTCGCAACGTGCCGCGAGCGCGCTTCGGAAGGCCGAACGCGCGCTGCGCAACTGGCAGGACGACATCGACAGCCCGCGCGCCGATGTCGACCGCATGCTCGCCATCATGAACGACCTGTCGCAGTGGGTCCAGGGCCACGTGCTCAGCGACATCGAGCGGGCCGAAGACGCACTTCGGAGCCGCCGGTCGAATCCCGCGGTTTGATCTCAGATCGAGCCTGAGCAGGCGCGCTATAGGACAGGCGCGTCGAAATCGGCTCGATCGTTAATCCACTGCTTCCGCCGGCGCCGCGACGCACCGCCGGCATTACCTGGACCTCGGCGACTGGGCAGCCATGATGCTCCAGCCCTCCGCCCTTGGCCCTACCATCCGCGCGATCGCCATCGACGCCGGGAACCGCTGCTGCGGTCCCGATCGCCCATAGCGCATCGCGCGCCGCAAGTCGGCGCGGACTGCGAGATCGCGGCCGCGCAGGATCCTTCGACCCTGTGGCCGGTTTTTATGCGTCCGTCCGCAGTATTGACGCAATGCGTACGGCAGCCGGTCCGCGGCAGCCAGCCGGAGATGGACGCCATCGAAATCTCGCTGGAGTGGGGACATCGCGGAGCGAAGCGCGCCGCCGCGAGGGGCGACGTCGTCGTGATCTGCGACGTGCTTAGCTTCTCGACCGCCGTCGTGATTGCGGTGGACCGCGGCGCCACGGTGTTCCCCTGCGCCGATGAGGTCGAAGCCCGGGTCGTCTCCGCGAAGCACGGCGCCACGATTGCCGTCCGGCGCGAGGAAGCCGCCGAGCGCGGCGGATTGTCGCTTTCGCCGGCCTCCATGCTCTCCTGCGTTCAGGGCGAACGGATCGCGCTGCCTTCGCCTAACGGCGCAGCCTGTTGCCGGCTCGCCACGGGCGCCGCGGGCGTAATCGTCGGGGCGCTCGTGAACGCGACGGAGGCCGCCCGCGCCGCCGCGGCGCTCGCCGGCCGCCTGCGGCGCGGCCTTGCCATCATCGCCTGCGGCGAGCGCTGGACCGACGCACACGCGGACGGGGCGCTTCGTTTCGCCCTGGAGGACTACCTGGGCGCGGGCGCGGTGCTGTCCGCTCTCGACCGGTCGGTTGCGCCGAGCGGGGTCGCCTGCCGCGAGGTCGCCAGCTTCGCGGGAGATTCGCAGCCTTGTGCGCCTCTCACGCCGGACGCGGCCGTCTGCCGGGATGCCTTTCGCGCCTCGGCCGGCCGGATCGAAGCGCTGCTCCGTGACTGCCCCAGCGGACGGGTGCTGCGGGACCGTGGCTGGCCGCAAGACGTGGAGCTGGCGGCGGAGGTCGACTGCTGCCGCGCGGTACCGATACTCATGGACGGTGCCCCCGTCCGAGCTGCAACAGATTCTTCCCCGCGAACTTAGTGGCTTCAATCGGACGGATGACGCTGCGCGCGGCCTTCGTCGGAGCTACAGCAGATCCCGCAGCGTGATGGTGACGTCCCGCTCCGTCTTGTCGGCGGACTGAACGCGCAGCCGCAGCCTGGTGCCGGGGTCGGCATGCAGCATCGCGGTGAAGTCCGATGGCCGGATCTGGCCGATCGCCACGCCGTTCGCGGCCGTTACGACGTCGCCGACCACGATGCCGGCTTCGGCGCCAGGGCTGCCCGGCATCACGTCGCACACCACGTCCTGGCCCTGGTCGTCGTCGATCGCCAGGCCGGAGCGCGGCACCGCGAACGGCCTGTCGAACCGGCTGTTCGGCTCGATATAGGCGCGACGATCGGCATAGTCCAGCGTCAACGTGAACCGCTGCCACACCTCGCCGCCGATATTGCCGGCATTCCTTTTGTCCCCGAAAGTCCCCTCGGTCTGGCGCGACAGCTCCGCGACGGCTCGGACGAACTTGTACGGGCCGATCTGCAGCAGCGGGAGGCGAACCAGGTCGCCCATCAGCAGCCCGCCGACGCCGCGCCCCGTCACGATGCGAATGGCGGGCGAATAGCGGCCCCTCAGGTGATTGCTCTCCACGAACGCCGAGAAGAGCGTCGCGCCGTTATCCGCGCCCGTGTCCATGCGGAACCAGCCGGAGTGTCCGTCGGCGTGGGCCTCGACGAAGGGCGTGTTGCCGTCGAACCGGAGCGGCAGGACAGTCGCGCCGGCCGGCGGCTGGAATTCGGACTTCGGGATGAGCATCAGCTTCGAGCTTTCATAGTCGATCTTGACGATCCGGTCGCGCAGGAAGGGGGTGCCGAGCAGCCCATCGCACGGCATCGCCTCCGGCAGCCGGATAACATAGGCCACTTGGTTGCGGGCCTGCGTAGCGCCAACGGCCAGCAACGCGATCTTGACGCTGGCGACCGAGCCGGCGCGACCGGCCGCGCCGATGAGCGGCGTCTGCTGCGAGCCCGGCGAGAGGCCAAGTCGTTTGGCCGCGGCAGGCGTGATCACGTTGGCGCTTGCGCCCGTGTCCAGGACGAACGTCGCGGGCTTCCCGTTCACGGACACCGCAACGAAGACGTGTACGCCCTGCAGCTCGATCGGCACCGTGGCCGCGTGCGATACAGCGGCTTGCGCCGTGAGAGGACAGGCCAGCACGGAGACGGCTGCGACGAGAGCGAGGAGGGCAACAGTCGGTCGGCGGAGCAAAGTCTCGTTCATCGGCTAATCCTCAAGCTCGGCGAGCCAGCATTCGTCGATCCACGCGGCGAAGTTCGGCCAGGTCTCATCCGACGTCCCATCGTGCGGGCGGTACACCACCGGCGGCTCGGCCACCGTGGATCGCAGGTCGAAGCAGAAGTGGTCGGCGTTATCGTCCAGGAACGGCAGCAGGTGTGGCTCCAGGCCGCCATCCCAGGCCTCGCGAGCCGCGCCGGCCAGTTCGCCCGCGGTGTACGGCTCGTAGGTTCCGATCTGCCTGTGAGCCGCCTGCTTGAGGTAGGCGCGGTAGCTGCGCGGCAGCGTTACGCCGAGCTCGGCCTCGATCGAGTCGAGCTCCGCGTCATTCGCGAGGACGCTCTTGCGGCCGGGCTCGCCCGCGCGCGCCAGCCGCTTGATCGCCGCCGCGTACGCGTCCTTACCGGCCGCCACGGACTTCACTTCGGCCAGTTTGCGCCGAAAGCTCTCGCTCGGCGCGAGCCGCTGCGCTTCGGCCAAGAGCTCGGCGAATCGCGACAGGGCGGCGGGATCGCGCTCGCCCTTGTCGAACGCGCGCGCCCCAAAGAAGGCCGCCTGCTTCATCGCGCCGGCGTGCTGGCGGGCGGCGCCTCCCGCGGCGGCCCGGCCGGCGAAAAGCTCGGCGAGCCGGGCGTCCTCTTCGGTGGTGAGCGGCTCCCGGAATGCGATGCGCTCCAGCTCCTCTACGGGCCGCATAGTGTTGTTACCCAACCTTTCGTGCGTGGCCGACGTCGCCCCACCGCTGCGAGGAGAGCCGCGGGCGCCGCGGGACTTCATCCGAGCTCTTCGCGCCGTGTTGGCGGGCGAGAACGCTCGCGCCACCGCCAAGCCGGTGGCGCGAGCGTCCCCGCGGCCAAGTCGGTGGCGCGGCCTTCCCTGCGGCCAACCCGAGGGCTGCCTCACCGCCGAAGGCGCGCCTCGCCGGCGGAGGCCTGCCCACCGCCGAAGGCCTGTCCCACCGACGAGTGCCTGCCTCACCGCTGGAAGCACGCCCAACCACCGGAGGTCTGCCTCACCGCCGGAGGCGCGCCTGACCGGCGGAGGCTTGCTCGACTGCCGAATTCCGGGCCTACTGACGAAGGTCCGGCCCACGGCAGGCGTGTGCATAGATGACGCGGGGCCAGGGGACGGTTGGGCTGTGGCTGCCTATACTCAGACGATTCGGGCAAGGGGTCGGTTCAGCTCGGTCCGCCAGTCGTCCGGGTTTGGGCTCGACTCCGGCCCGACAAGATAGCGCTCCCAGAGATCCTCCGCCGGCGCATGGCCGTGCGCCTGTATCCACTCCATCAGCTCGGCCCACGCGGCGCCGAGCCCCTCGTAGGCGCCGTGGTAGACGGTCCGCGCCACGGTGGCGGCCCGAAGCTCGCCCGGCTCGACGCCGGCCGAAGGCTCGATCGGCGCGGCAACGGGCACGCAAATCTCGAAGTCGAACGTGTCCGGCCGCATGCGCAGGTGGTGCGTGTACCACGGCCCTGCCGGCTCCACGTCCTGCTCCATCAGCGCGGATATTACCTGCTGCAGGCCCGGCCGCATCACCGTGGCGATCTCCTCGCGGGGAATCGTGAGGTGAACATGCGCGTTGTGCTCGGCGACGGTCTCGACTACTTGCGGCGGCTCGATCATTCCTGGAACCCTTATATTGGCCCGGCCCTGGCGCGGCCCGGCGCACGCATATAATGTACCCGCTGGCTGGCGGCAAGCGCCGATTCGTGCTGCGTGCTGAACGGACCTGCACCGATCCGACCGTGTCGGCGAAGGCTGGCGGACCGCACCACTGCGCACGCCGCCGAACCGAATTCGGTCATTCGTTGCAGGACCGGGACAGGAGCGATTTTGAAATGCAATACGACGCACTTGGCAGCCGCATCAAGCGGCAGTATGAGCAGCGGTGCAGGCACTTTCTGCCACGCCGCTCCTATATTGTGATTCGCGTAGACGGCCGCGCGTTTCACGAATTTACGCGCGATTGCGCCCGCCCCTTCGACTGGGACCTGATCGGCGACATGAACGCGGTCGGGCTGGCGCTCTGCGGCGCGATCTCCGGGACGCAGCTCGCCTTCATCCAGTCGGACGAGGTGAGCGTGCTTGTCACGGACTTCCGGTCGCTGCACTCCGAGGCCTGGTTCGACAATAACCAGAGCAAGATCGAGAGCATTACCGCCTCGATCGCGACGGCGGCCTTCAACCGGAGCCGCTTCCGCCGGCTCGCGGCTTGCTCAGGCGTCGAGGCGCTGGAGCGGGAGGCGTGGGCCGAGTTCGACAGCCGCGCGTTCCTCGTACCGGACGTGAACGAGGTCGCCAACGTGTTCGTCTGGCGGCAGCAGGACGCGGTGCGGAACTCGATCCAGATGGTCGCGCACGCGCACTTCAGCCACGCGGAGCTGGAGGGCAAGAGCACCGACGCGTTGCAGGAGATGCTATGGCAGACCCACGGCATCAACTGGAACGACTACGACCCCTCACTGAAGCGCGGCCGGTTCGTCGAGCGGCAGACTCGGATCGGCGCCGTCGAGTACGTCGATAAGCGCACCGGCCAGCCGGCGCGCGCGGAGGGCGTCGAGCGGCACGAGTGGGTCATCGTGACGCGGCCCACGTTCACGCGCGACCGCGCCTGGCTGATGGGGCGTATCCCGCGCGTAGACGCGGAATGGGGCGAGGGATAGCCCCAGATCAGCGTCGTTCACCGCATCGGGCTGAGAGTCCCCACAGGTGACGCTGGTGCAGCACCAATATAAGGGTTCATTGGCGGCTAGCGGCGCCAGCGGGATGATAGTAACGCCAGAGCAGCGCCGCAGTCCGCTTGTGGTTGAGCCGTTCCGCGATGGACAGGGCGGTCGCGCTCGTCGTAATCGATTGTTAGAACACGCCGGTCTTCATCGGTCTCCAATCGTTCGGCGTGGAGCGGACGCGCATCGCGAGGACACGATCGTTCTTATCGACCAGCAGCGTGAATTCGAAATAGCCGCCCATGTGAGGGAGGGAATAGCTGTCGAAGTCCGCGACTGATTGGTCCTTCGCGATCGGCAGCGGCCAGTAACCGACCGCGTCACCGGGTCCGCTGCGCCTTGCAGTCCAGCCGACTTCGCGCTCTACGTCCGTCAGGCGCGCGCCCGGCTGAGCGAAGACAAGAATGTGCGTAATGCTCTCAAGCCGTGCGATCCGCCAGTTGAGATCCACGACGTACCACACCGCCACCACGCTTATTGCCCCAATTGCGATTCCGCCGGCGATGCGTGCCCAGTTCCTTCGGTCCATTCAGATACCAATCCCGCGAGCCGGCAGAATACTGTCGATCCTGTCATCTTGTCCAAACGCGTTTCTACCAAACGCGCTCCGCCGCTACCGCTTCGCCGTGGCGGCCGCCATCGCCTC
>DATGJU010000456.1:0-2457 GCA_035295045.1 Chthonomonadaceae bacterium | reverse complement strand
TGGAGGCCGCTCTGCGCCGCCACTCCCGGCTCCGCTATGCGCCGATCGACATCTCCGCCGACTTCCTGCGCTCCGCGGCGCTCGGTCTGCTGCGCGACTTTCCAGGCCTCCACGTAACCGCTATCGCCGCCGAGTACCACGACGGCGTCGCCGTGCTGCCGGACTGTGGGACGCCGCGGCTCATCCTGTTTCTCGGAAGCTCGATCGGCAACTTCAACCACGCCGACGCCGTCGCTTTCCTCGCGCACGTGCGCGAATCGATGCGCCCGGAGGACCGGCTGCTCATCGGTTTCGATCTGCTCAAGGACCGCCGGCAGATCGAGGCGGCCTATAACGATTCGCAGGGCGTGACCGCCGCGTTCAACAAGAATCTGCTCGTACGGCTCAACCGTGAGCTTGGCGCGGACATCCGGGTCGACGCCTTCGCCCACTCCGCCCCGTTCGTCGAGAAGCACTCCCGCATCGAGATGCACCTGGTCTGCCAGCGGAGCCACCGGGCGACCGTCGGCGCTCTCGACATGACCTTCGAGTTTCGCAAGGGCGAGACCATCCACACAGAGAACAGCCACAAGTACTCGCAGGCGGCCTTCACCGCGCTATGCCGATCGGCCGGCCTCTCGATCGAGCGCCGCTGGACCGACGACGCGGAGTGGTTCGCCCTCGTCCTCGCCGCGCCGGATCCTGTCGCGTGAGCCCCCAACAGACCAAGGAGTGGCCGTCCTCCGCGCCCGCACGCGCCGACACTGTTCCGATAGCACGGACCTCCGTGCCTGCGAGTGAAGCCGCTACTCAGCCGGTCATGCACCATAACCCGCACTCCGACATAGCGGCGGCCGTAACGGAACGAAAGCGCGAGATCTCGGCGGAGATGGCGCGCGTGCGGGCCAGGACTCTTCGGCTGGTGAGCGAGGTGCCGGAGGCTCTCTGGAGCCGGCGCGTCCACGACTTCTACAGCCCGATCGGCTGGCACTTTGGCCACATCGGTATGACCGAGGAGTTCTGGACCTGCGGCCGGGCGCTCCGCCTGGCCGCGCTGGACGACCGTCTCTGCTTTCTCTTCGCGAACATCCCGGAGAACCCGAAGGATAACCGCGTACACCTTCCGTCGCGGCCGGCGATAGTCGCCTATCTGGCCGCAACCCGCGAGCGGGCGCTCGCAGGCCTCGACTCCGCCGCGCTCGATTCGGACGATCCGCTCCTCGCGGACGGCTACGCGTGGGAGTTCGCTATCCAGCACGAATGCCAGCACCAGGAGACGATCGCCGAGCTGCTTCAGCTCGTCCAGCAATACGCATTCGGGCAAGACAGCCTTTTCGCACGTTCCGAGTCTCTATCGGCTCCTTCCGTTCAGCCACGCGGAAACCTCGATATAGTGTCCGGAGGACAAGGGGCCGGAGGTCCTGAAGCGAAGGAGTTTATTCCGTCTCTCCCCGCGCCGCCGTCCGTTGCGCCGTCACTTTCCACGCCTTCGTCCAGTGACGATTTCGTCGCGGGCGCCCCCGGCTCCGCGCCGTCGGAAGCACATACGGCGCGGTTCGCGGCGCTGCTCCCCGCGCCATCCGCCGGCCGCCAGGAGCTAATCAAGATCCCGGCTGGCGCCTTCATGATGGGATCCGACGAACGTCACGGCTACGACAACGAGAAGCGCGCGCACGTGGTCGAAGTCGCCACGTTCGAGCTGGCGCGGGAGCCTGTGACCGCCGGCGAGTGGATCGCCTTTATCGAAGACGGCGGCTACGAACTGCCGGCGCACTGGTCGTCGGAGGGCTGGGCCTGGCGTAATCTGTGTGACGTATGTCTCCCGGAATACTGGCTCCGAACGTGCGACGGATATGCCTGCTTCGGGGCAGAAGGGCTTCGCGACGTCGACCAGGACGAGCCGGTCTCCTCGCTAAGCTGGTACGAAGCAGACGCCTACGCGCGCTGGGCCGGTCAGAGGCTGCCGACTGAGATCGAGTGGGAGTATGCCGCGACGCTGGGCGAGGCCGGCGACCGACAGCGCTTCCCCTGGGGCGACTCGCCGGACGGCGCGGAGCTTGCCGACTGCGAGCTCCGGTGCTGGCGGCCAAAGGCGGTGAACCGCCTCCCGCCGGCTGGTCCCGCCGGACTCCGGGGGATGGCGGGCGGCGTATGGGAATGGACGGCGTCGCCCTTCCTGCCATATCCCGGCTTCGAGGCGTTTCCCTACGATGGCTACTCCAAAGAACATATGGACGGGCGACACTACGCCTGCCGCGGCGGCTCCTGGGCCACGGACCGGCGCATCCTCCGCGCGTCCTTCCGGAACTGGTACGTCCCGACCTACCGCCAGGGCTTTCTCGGCGTGAGGTGCGCCCGATGATCGAGCTGCGCGGTGTAAGCAAGACTTACGGCAACGCGATCGCCGTCCGTCCTCTCGACCTGACGATCGCGCCGGGCAAGACGACCGTGCTGATCGGGCCGAGCGGCTGCGGCAAA
>DATGJU010000455.1:0-27011 GCA_035295045.1 Chthonomonadaceae bacterium | reverse complement strand
CCGGGTCGCGCGCCATCGACGTGGCCGACATCGACGCAAACGTCTGGCAGGCCGTCGCCGTGGCGGGCCGGCACTACGGCGTGCCGCTCGATGTCTGGCCGATGGGGATGTACTACAACCGCCGGCTGTTCCGCGAGGCCGGCATCGTCGATTCGCGCGGGGCTGCGAAACCGCCGGCCAGCCGCGCCGAGTTCCTGGACGCCGCCCGCCGCCTCACGCGGCCCGCAGCGAACGGCAAGCCCGCGCAGTGGGGCTTCGTCTTCACCAACTTCGAGTCGAACGTCTACTCGATGATGCAGCAGTTCGGCGGCGACTTCTTCACGCCGGGCAACACAGCGTGCCTGATGAACCACCCCAGGAACGTCGAGGCGCTCCAGTTCTGCGTCGATCTCATCCGGAAGGACCGCTGGGCGCCGCCGCCGGAGAACTTCGACGCCTGGATCGGCTTCCGGCAGGGCACCGCCGCGATGGCCTTCGAGGGGATCTACATGCTCGCCGACCTGCAGAAGCAGACCGACCTGGACTTCAGCGGCGCGCCGGTCCCGCTGCTCGGCGACCATCGCGCCGTCTGGGCCGGCTCGCACAATATCTGCCTTCGCGGGAACCTCGCGGGCGCCCAGCTCGACGCGGCCTGGCGATTCACCGCGTTTCTCTCGAACAACAGCCTGGACTGGGCGGAGGGCGGACAGGTCCCGGTCCGGCGAAGCCTGCGCGCCGCTCCGCGCTTCGCCGACATGGATGTCCAGTCGCAGTTCGCACGGGAAATCCCGTACACCCACTATCTGCCGCGCCTGCCGTTCATCTTCGAGTTCCAGACGGAGTTCAACACCGCCATCGAAAAGGCCCTGCGCGGCAGCGCGACGCCGCAGGCCGCTCTCGACGGCGCCGCGAAGGCCGTAAACCAGATCATCGGCCGCCTGCGCCGCGACGGTCAACCGCTGGCATGACGTACAGGCGCTGGTACGGCTACCTCTTCCTGCTGCCCTATCTCGCCCTGTTCGGGCTGTTCCTTATCGTCCCGCTCGTCTACGGCCTGGGGCTGAGCCTCTTCCGGTGGGAGATCCTGTCGCGCGTGCCGCCGGCCTTCGTCGGCCTCGGCAACTTCCACGAGGCGCTCACGTCGGACAACTTCTGGAAGGCGCTATGGGCGAGCGCGCGCTTCGTGCTCATGGCCACGCCGCTTACGGTCGGGCTGGCGCTGCTCATCGCCGTCGGCCTTCACAGCGTCGGGCCGAAGCGGCAGGCCCTCTACCGGGCCGCCTACTTCATTCCGACGATGGTGACCATCAGCGTGGCCGGCATCCTGTGGCGCTGGTTTTTCAACAGCGAGTTCGGCGTCTTCAACGCGCTGCTCAACGCCCTCGGCCTGCCGAAGGCGCCCTGGCTCACCGATACCGGGTGGGCGATGCCCTCGATCGTCATCATGACGCTCTGGTGGACGGTGGGCGGGCCGATGGTCGTGCTGCTTGCCGGCCTGCAGAACATTGCTCCGCACTACCTGGAGGCGGCCTCGCTCGACGGCGCAACGCCGTGGCAGCGATACCGCTACGTGGCGCTTCCGCTGCTGCGGCCCGTGCTGTTCTTCGTAATCGTCATGAACGTGATCGGCGCGTTCCAGGTCTTCGGACAGACCTTTATGATAACGCGCGGCGGGCCGGAGCTGAGCACGCGCTCGCTCGTCCAGTACATCTACGAGACGGCGTTCAACAACTACCGAATGGGATTCGCCGCCTCGATGAGCTGGCTGCTCTTCCTGGTTATCGTCGTGATCTCCGGGGTCCAGGCGCGGCTGATGCGCGAGAAGTAGGGAGCAGACGTGTCCACGAGAGAGTCAAAAGGGCACGAGAGATGAACCACGGGCGGCGGAATATCGCCAGGCTGTTGGCGGAGATCGGCGTCGCCGTTGGCGCGGCGATCTTTCTGCTGCCGCTGGTATTCCTTGCGCTCACGGCGTTCAAGCCGGACCGGGAGATCCTGCACTATACGGGCATCGCGCCGGCCCACCCGACGCTGGCGAACTTCCGGGAGGTGCTCGGTAACCCTGAGGAGATCCCGATCGCGCGCTGGTTCGCGAACAGCGTGCTCATCTCATCCTGCGTGGCGCTGCTCGTCGTCACCGTCGATTCTCTGGCGGCGTACGGGCTGGCGCGCCTGAACCTGCCTGGCAAGAGGTGGGTCTTCGGCCTCATCGTTGCCACGCTGATGGTGCCGGGCCAGATCCTGCTGGTACCGGTCTATCTCATCCTGAACCGGCTTGGCTGGCTCGACACGCCGCTCGCGCTCATCGTGCCGGCGGGGGCGGGCGCGTTCGGCGTCTTCCTGCTGCACCAGTTCTTCCTCGGCATTCCGCGGGAGCTGGAGGAGGCGGCGATGCTGGACGGCTGCTCGCCGCTGGGCATCTTCTGGCGCGTCGTGCTGCCGCTCTCCAAGCCGGCTCTCGCCACGCTCGCGATCTTCACGTTCGTCGGCTCCTGGAACGACTTCCTCGGCCCGCTGGTCTTCCTCGATTCGGTCGACAAGTACACGCTCCCGGTCGGCATCGCGCTCTTCCAGACCTCCTACTTTGCGGAGTACGGCCTGACGCTCGCCGCGAGCGTCCTCTGCACCGCGCCCGTCTTGATCGTCTTCCTGATCTTCCAGCGGCATATCATCCAGGGCGTCGCGCTCACAGGGCTAAAGGACTGATGCGGCTGGTCTGGCGTGCCGCCATTGCGCTGGCGCTGGGCTGCGGCGCGCCGGCCGGCGGCCTGGCGCAGGGCGCCTGGAGCGCCGTGGCGCCGATGGCCACCCCGAGGGACGCGCACGCCGCGCTGCTCCTGCCGTCCGGCCCACTTGGCGGGACGGTCCTGCTCATTGGCGGCCGGACGGTGGTGCAGGGCGCGACCACGGCGGCGACCGAGAGCTATGCCGCGGCCGAAACGTGCTTCGTGCCTGCCGGCGAGATGGCCGGGAGCCGCAGCTTCTGTCCGCCGGTCCTGCTCGATAACGGCCGCGTTCTGGCCTGCGGCGGCTACCAGCAGATCGGCGAGCGCGGAGGCACGATCCGCAGCGCTCTGCTCTGGGACCCGGCGGCCCGGACCTGGAGCGCCACGGGCCGCATGGCGGATGCGCGCGAGCTGCACACGGCGACGAAGCTGGGCGGCGGCTCCGTGGTGGCGGCGGGAGGATTCAGCGACGGCCGGATATTGGCGTCCGCGGAAGTCTACGATCCCGCGACGGGGAGCTGGAGCGCGACGGGCGCGATGCGGACGGCGCGGTTCGGGCACGCTGCCCTGCTCGTCGGCGGGGCACTCTTCATTATCGGCGGCAGGACCGAGAAGGACGTATCGTTAGCGGAGACGGAGCGGTACGATGCGGCGGCCGGCGCCTGGTCGCTCGGTCCGCCAATGCGGCAGGACCGGTTCCGGCACACGGCGACGCTGCTGCGGGACGGGCGAGTCCTGATCACCGGCGGCTACAGCTCGGTACAGGGCAAGACGCTTGCCACCGCCGAAATCTTCGCGCCGGACACGAATACGTTCACGCTGCTGGAATCCACCATGGGAGACGGCCGGATGGATCACACGGCGACGCTGCTCGCGGACGGCCGCGTCCTGATCGCCGGCGGATGGAGCTCGACCAGGAACAGCACCGTCGCATCCGCGGACATCTTCGACCCGTCCACCAACCGCTTCACGCCCGCGGCGCCCCTCCCGACATCGCGCCACGAGCACACCGCCACGCTCCTGCCGGACGGCAGCGTCCTGGTCGCCGGCGGCCTGCAGTACGAGCCCGGCCTGAAGCAGACGCTGACGGACGCGTGGTTATTCAGGGAGTAGGGCGGCTGGTTACTTCAGCGCGGGCGCGTATTTCGACGCCACGCCGCGGACCAGCGGGAAGACGTTCACGTCGCGCATGTTGGTGAGGATGATGACGGTGAGCTTATCGTCCGGAAAGCGTGTGAGGTTGGCGGAGAAGCCGCCGACCGATCCGCCGTGCCCGATGACGCGGTGCCCGTTCAGCGCTTCGACGTACCAGCCGGCGCCGTAGGGCGCGCGCCTTGGCGCGGACGAGGGGATGGGCGTGCCCGGCGGCTGGCCGCGCGGCGTCGGAACGCGGCGGACTTGCGCGGCCGGCGAGATCAGGGGCGCGGCGGTCCACATCAGCGACCGGTCCGAATCGGTGAAGATCGACCCCTTGTCCAGCGCGACCGCCCACTTCACCATGTCGGTAATCGTAGTCGAGAAGAAAGCGTCCGCGAACGCGCGCTTCTCGCGGTCGACCGGAGCCGGCTTTCCGTCCACCAGCCTATAGCCCCTGGCCAGATCCGCGGGCGTCGACTTGGCACTGTAGGGAACGGTATGCGTCATCTCTAGCGGCTCGAGTATCTGCGAGGCGATGTATTCCGAGAAGGGCCGGCCCGTCGAGGCCTGGATGATGAGGCCGAGCAGGACATAGTTCGTCTGGCTGTAGCGGAACTGCGATCCCGGCGGGAAGTTGAGTCCCGCTCCGACCGAGCGCAGATAGACGAGATCGTCGGTGTAGTCGATCTTGGTCGAGCTGGGGATTTCCGAGGTGTAGTCTTTTATGCCGGACGTGTTGGTGAGCAGGTTCCAGACTGTAATTCCGCGCCACTGCGCCGGGTCGTTGGCGAAGAACCTGGAGATCGGATCGTCCAGCCGGAATTTGCCTCGGTCCGCAAGCGTGAGCACCGCGGCGGCCGTGAATGGCTTGGCGACAGACCCGACGTCGTAGGCGGTATCCAGCGTGACCGGAGTCTTGCGGTCCACGTCGGCCATGCCGAAGGCCTTGACTTTGATCGGCTCGCCGTTCCAGATGACCGCCAGGGACAGCCCCGGTATCTGCTGCTTCGCCATCTCCGCTTTGATGTACGCGTCGACCGCGTCGCCTGCCGATGCGGCGTCGGCCGCCGCGGCGGCGGCCGAACCGACAAGCAACAGGACCAGCATGACGGCCGCGTGCCAGGCTTTCATTCGCATTCGCGTTCCTTCGGGATGCGGTAGAATAGACTATAGCCGATTCGAGGGGGGAATGAGATGACCGACACGCTTGTCGAAGCTGCGCCGCCGATCGTCACGCTGACGCCCGCAGCCGCCAGCCAGGTGAACTATCTTATCGCGAAACAGGGTCGCGGCAGCCTCTGCCTGCGCATAGCAGTCAAGGGGGGCGGCTGCTCCGGCCTATCCTACGTAATGAATCTGGAAGAGTCTGCGCGCGAGACCGATCTCGTGCTGGACGCCAAGGGCATCACGGTCCTGGTAGACCGTAAGAGCGCGCGATTCATCTCGGGCCTTAACCTCGACTACACCACCAAGAATCTGCTCGAGGGCGGCTGGAAATTCACCAATCCCAATGCGCAGCGGAGCTGCGGCTGCGGCACATCGTTCACGCCCCGGTAGCGCCTCTCCCCGCGCGTTATCGATCCGCCAATAGAGTGGAGCATGCCCGGCCAGCTAGCCCGATCATGCTCCGCGATGGCGGCAGGATCCCGCTCGCACGGCAGCCTGCCACGCTATACGCCTACACCTAGGGCTTCTTGGGGTCCATCTTGCCGCCCATTTTCGGCGCCATCTTGCCGCCGGTCTTAGGCGCCATTTTTCCGCCCGTCTTCGGCGCCATCTTGCCGCCGGTCTTGGGGGCCATCTTGCCGCCCTTCTTAGGCGCCATCTTACCGCCCTTTTTGGGCGCCATCTTACCGCCCTTTTTAGGCGCCATCTTACCGCCGGTTTTTGGCGCCATCTTTGTCGACATTTTAGTCGACATCTTGGTGTCCTTCGTCTTGTCCTGCGCAAGAGTCGGGATGGCGATAAGGCCCGCAAGCGCGCACAAACTGGCGAGCGAGATCACTCTCTTGATCATCTGTTCAGGTCTCCCGTGCTAACGTGAATTGCCCATCGTTGGAGTGGGCTGAGATGCGGCGTTGGCGCGCCGCCTTGGTTACGGGATGTCGATCGGCTGCTCGCTGGTGATTGTCCGCACGAGCGCCGTCGATCAGTGACCCGCGTACCAGTCGTAACCGACCTCGGCCCAATAGTCCTTCGGCCGGTCGTCGGTAAACTTGATCTTGCCGACATTCTTGATGTTCTTGATGCCGTACTTGACCGGTATCGCAAGGCGCAGCGGCGCGCCATGGTTCGGCTCCAGCGGCGCCCCGTTCATCTCGTAACAGAGCATCGTCTGCGGGTGGAGGGCGCTCGCCATGTCCAGTCCGACGTAGTAGGCGGCGTCCGGTGTCGACATACTCACGAATTCGGGCAGATCGGACAGCTTGTCCGGATCGAACGGCTGGCCGCTCTTCGTCGCCGGTGGATACCTCTTCAGGAAATCGATCAGGCGCACGCCGGTCCAGTGGACGACGGTGCTCCAGCCCTCGATACACTTCAGCTCGGTGACCATCTCGGTGCGCGGGAGCTTGCGGATGTCGTCCATCGTGACGAGGACGGCCGGCTCCTGGTCCGACGCGCTGGCCGCAGCGTCGGAGCTCGCGGGTTGCGCGCCTCCCTTTTTATCGTGCGGCGTCTTCTTGTCGTCCGGCGGGGGCGATGCACTATTCGCCTGATCGCCGCCGCCTTCCTCCTTCGGCGCGCTGGGCGTGACCGCTTCGGACATATCCGCCAGGCCGACCAGGTGCAGCTTCCAGTCCGGATCGATCGTGTCCGACATCCCCATGCCGCTCGGCGGGTTGGCCCGCGGCATGCGCGCCGCGCTCAGGGGGAACTGCGGCGCCAGCCGGCTCCGGCTGAACAGGTCGCGCGACAGCCCCTCATTGATCTCGAACAGCCTCCGGAACGGCCACGCCACGCCCTTGACCGTATACTGCGAGCCGAGCCACTCGAAGCCCGCCCACGCGCCCGCAACGGCGACCGCGGCCCACAGAAAGCTCCGCCGCGACTTGCCGCGGATGGTCCGCTCCGCATCCGCGTCCGACATCAGCGTCAGGTCCTCGGCCGAGCGATGCGGCGACAGCGACTGGTCGCCCGGGACATGCCGTCCCGAACTGCCCGCAATAGTACCCGATCGTCCGCTATCCGCGTCATTCGCGCCGCCGCCCACCATCGACGGACTGGGCCCCGAGCTTTTGCTTGCTTCCGTCGCGGCGTCCGTCCGCGCCGCGGCTGCCGGCCCGCCACCGATCGATGGCGCGGGCGGGCCGGCGCCTTTCGGCGCGTTCGCCGCGTCGGGCGCATCGGCATCCTGCCGCGGGCCGTCTGCGGCTGAGCGCGCGTCCGCGGCTCGGCGCTCCTGCTCAGAAGCGCCCTGCGCGGCGGGGCCGTCCGCCGCCGGATGCGGCTTCGCGGCCTCCGGCGGCTCCTGGCGCGGACTCTTCTCGTCGGCGTCCATACTTGCTTCCTTACTGCTTACTATCCATTACGGCGCAACGGGTTCCGCCGTGACAGGCGCGCCCTCGGCGCCCTCATGCGAGACCGCGACGGTCGCGGGCGCCTGCACGACTTCGACGCCGGTCACCATGGCGCGGAAGTTGTTCCAGCCCGCGCGCACCACCTGCGTGATGTGCACCAGGAAGAACAGCACGTATCCGATGGTGAGCGCGAAGTGGATCAGGCGCGCGCCGGGGTAGCCGCCGAAGAGCGCCGCGATCCATGCGAACTGGACCGGCCGGAAGATCGCCAGGCCGGTGAAGAGCGATCCCACGCCCATGACGATGACGCCGGTGTAGGCGAGCTGCTGCGCCCCGTTGAACTTGCGCCGCGGCGGGTGCTTCTTGCTCAGGAACAGGTCGTGCAGCATCACCTGCCAGGCCTCTTTGAAGGTGTTGCGATTGGGCAGCAGGTGGCGCCACTCGCCGGAGAGTGCGGTGTAGAGCACGTAAGCGATGCCGTTGATCGCGAAGAACCAGGCGAACAGGAAGTGCCACGCCATGCCCTCCGGAAGCCGGCCGGACAGGCTGTATAATGGGAGTTTCTGCGGGACGTAGTCGTCATCGTCCGGCGAGAGAGTCTTCTGTTTCGCCTTCTCTTCGGGAGTGAGCGCCTTGTAGTTCGGATTCGGCCAGACATTGAGCGGGGGCGTATAGAAGCCCGGCGGAAAGAACCGGACCGGGGTCCACTTTCCAATGGTGATCTGATAGTATCCGTCCGGCGGATCCGGGTTGGGCGTCGACTTGCCGTTTGCCGTGACGTAGTTGTCGTCGACCGCCCAGTAGATCATGATCCCGCTCCAGATCATGATCATCAGGACCGGAAAGTTGATCCAGTGGAACCATCGGATAGCGAGCGGGTGCTTCTTTTCCAGGATCTTCATACGCAATAGCTCGAGTTCCGCCGCGGCTCTACAAGTTGTCCATCGTGTCGCCCGGCACGCTGCCGGGCCAATTCGACGAAATGGAGGCGATTCCCTCTCTGGCGCCTCGAGGGCCGCCTGCTGGACGGCCGGCCAGGCTCCGTCATCCGCCCCTGGTGCGGATTCAACAGGCTGCCGGGCCGAATGGTTCCCTTTTCGCGATCATTCGTGGATTTCGTGGACAATTCCGGTTGCGGAGAGCGATCCGCGGGGTTCGGCGCATGCCGGCGGAACTTTTCGCGAGCCCCATCGGTTTACTGAGCGGCGCCGTGACGCCAATTCGATCGGGAGACTATGCGATGAGCGCCTCGGCAAACGAAAGCGGGCTGGCCGTCGAGCAGGACGTGCGGCCTTGCAAGCACATGGAGGGCATGGTGAATAGCCTTGCGGACGGCACGCTGCACGGGCCTGCGCGCTGGTATACGGAGCTGCACGCAATGCACTGCACGCAGTGCCGCGCCGCCGTCCGGAATCTGCGGACGGTCATCGCGACGGTTAAGGAGCTTGGCGGCGAGGACGCCAGGCCGACCGCAAAGATGTCGGACGAGCGCCGCGCCGATATCGTGCGCGCCATGGACGAGGTCGACGCGCCAGAAGGCAAGGCGTAGTCCGCCGTGCGCCGCGACCAGGCCGGGCCGCCCGGCACGACTACCCGCCGCGACGAGTCCTCGCAGGCGCGACTGCGCGCCGCCTTCGAGCGGCTCTTCGATGCGCAGCAGGGCGCGCTCCTGCGCGCCGCGCGACGCCTCTGCGGGGGAAACGACGACGAGGCGCAGGACCTGGTCCAGGACGCGGCGATCAAGGCCTATGCCGCCTACCTCGACGGCCGGTTCGAGGAGGGCACGAACGCGCGGGCCTGGATGCTCCGCATTTTGACGAACGGTTTTATCAACGGCTACCACCGCAAGAAGCGGTGGGAGGACCCGGCCGACATCGATGACCTGGAGGCCGAGGGAGCCGTCTCGCTCCGCGCCGCGCCCGCGGACCAGCCCGGCTCCGCGCTATTCGAGAGCACGCTGGACGAGCCGGTGGAGCGGGCTGTGGCCGCGCTCTCGCCGGATCTCCGCGCCTGCATCGAGCTAGTGGACATCGGCGACATGGACTATGCCGAGACCGCCGCCACCCTCGACGTGCCGATCGGCACCGTTCGCTCCCGCCTCTTCCGCGCCCGCCAGCAGCTCCATCGCGCGCTCACGCCCTACGCGGAGCAGCGCGGCCTCCTCCAGGGTCGCGCCGGCTGAGCGCTGCACGCCGCGACACGTCCTTGCACTGTCGATTCCCGATCTCTCCCCTGTATCAAACGAGGAACAAAGCCAGGCAGGCGCCCGTCGAAACGTGAGCCTTCGCCCGGCGGCCTGGTCCCACGCATAATCGGGACGGACTGGCCCGGTCAAGGAGGTTGAGTGTGCTGGCTAGCGCGGGGCCAATGCCGCCGCTGGGTCCGCGAGTCCGGTACGGAGGCTGCGTGCCACGCTGCTGGCGGCGGTCCGGCACGTCCGGCCCCGCCGGCGGAGTCGCCATCGCAATCGTGAGTCGTTTTCAGGGAGCGACACCATGCCTCAGCAGAAGGAGCAGGCGGCCACGCTGCCGCCGCAGCACCAGTCCCGGCGGCCCGGGCTAGAGTCGGAGGTGAAGCCCCAGCCCCGCTCCAGCGATCCGGAGCATCGCGGCAGCGGCAAGCTGCGGGACAAGGTCGCGCTTATCAGCGGTGGCGACAGCGGTATCGGACGCGCAACGGCAATCGCCTTCGCCCGCGAGGGCGCGGACGTGGCGATCGTCTATCTGAACGAGCACGGAGACGCTCAGGAGACCAGGCGGCTCGTCGAGGCGGAGGGCCGGAAGTGCCTGACGATCGCCGGCGACGTGGGCGACGAGACGTTCTGCGCGAAGGTGGTCGATGAGACCGTGCAGAAGCTGAGACATCTGGACGTTCTCGTCAACAACGCGGCAGAGCAGCATCCCCAGCCTAGCATCGAGGAGATCACAGCCGAACAGTTGGAGCGCACGTTCCGCACCAACATCTTCGGTATGTTCTTCCTCACCAAAGCGGCGCTCAAGCATTTTAAGCCCGGCAGCGCTATCGTGAACACCACCTCCGTAACCGCCTACCAGGGCAGCGAAAACCTGCTGGACTATTCGGCGACGAAGGGCGCGATCCTGGCGTTCACGCGCTCGCTCTCGCAGGCGCTCGTCCAGAAGGGGATCCGCGTCAACGGCGTGGCGCCCGGGCCGATCTGGACGCCGCTCATCCCCTCGACCTTTCCTCCGGACAGGGTGAAGAGCTTCGGCGCGGACACGCCGATGAAGCGGCCCGGCCAGCCGGAGGAGGTCGCGGCGTGCTTCGTCTTCCTGGCCAGCAGCGACTCCTCCTACATGGCCGGCCAAATCCTGCACCCGAACGGCGGGGAGCTGGTGGGCGGCTAGCAGGAGAGTGTCCGCCTGCCGGGGAAATTCCACGCCATGTGGGTATTCACGAAATCCCGTGACGAGCATGATCACCGAACGCTGCTTAACCTGGACCTGGGTTCGCGCATTAGCGTGACCGTGCTTGGAGAGCGCTGGTTCATCGACGTGATGCAGGCCTCGGACACCGTGTCGATCGCGCAGGTCGGCTCGGAGGAGGAGGCGAAGGAGATATTCCGCCGCATCTACGACGCGCTCGCCAAGGGCGAGAACGCCATCGACCTCGACGCGCGACCCGCCGAGCCGGAGGCAAGCGGCGATCGCGCGTCCCGTCCGACGCCTGCCGGCGACGGTCCCGCTCCCACGGATTGAGCCGGCTCGCCTAGCATTCCCCGCGCCGGCCGCAACAGGCGGCCAGCGCGGGGCGTCCCGGATCCCTCGGTTCTGCCGGCTACAATACCACGATGCCTTGCGGATGCGCGTTGGCGGGCACGGGCAGCGTAAACGGCGAGATCGATGCTTCGGAAAGCGACCCATTCGCGCCAACGTTGAGGATGTGTATCTCGTTGCCCTTCGGATCGGCCGGATTGAGCGTGGTGCGCTGTTCGACGACATAGAGCAGCTTCTCGGACGGATCGAACGAGAGCTCGAACGCGCCCCCGGAGCCGGCATCCTTCATCACCATGTGCTGCACCTCGACCGGGTTGCGCGGATCCGTGAGATCGTAGTGCGATATGCTGTTGGAGGCCATGTTGTCCGTGTACAGACTCTTACCGTCGCTCGTGATTTTGAGCCAGCAGATTTCGCTCCCCGAATTCGCAACATGGGTCACAAAGGAAAGCGCTCCCGTCGTCGGATCGATCGAATAGACACCGAGCCGGGACACGTTCACAAAACCGACATACAGCAGCCGCTGGGTCGGACTTGTCGCCAGGCCGAGCGGAGCGGCCTGCGTGCCGCCCACAAGAGGCGGCGACAGCGGTGAGCCGGGCACGTCCGTCAAGAGTCCGCTCGGGCCGATTGAGAAGGCGCGCAGAACCGCGGCGTTTTCCTCCGCGTCGATCAAAAACTTGCCGTCGCGCGAGATAAGCGCCTGCGAAGAGGAGGCGTCTTTCGGCGCCGAAACCGTGGAGCCCGGTATGAACGCGAGCGATCCGTCGGCGTTGACGTTGAATACGCTATAATTTGATCCATCCGATGTCTGCGGCTGGCCAGGGTCCTGGTTCTTGTTCACGACGTAGAGCCGGCCGCCTGTCAGGCCGAGACTGACGGGCTCGATGCCCATCGAGGGATACGGAGAGCCGGCCACGGCGGACAGGGCGCCATCCGAGTGAATGTGGAACGCGGCGATGGTGTTGCTGCCGCTGTTGACCGCATAGAGAAAGCGATGGTCCGCGCTGACAATCACGTTCTGGTCGTCGTCGTCAGGCCCGTCGAGCTGAGCCGGGTTCGTGACGCCGGCGCCGCCCATCAGGTAGGGACTTCCCGGGAGCGCCGTCAAGCTGCCGTCCGAGCCGCGGCGATACGCGAGGATGGCGTTTCAGCCGATCGCCGGATCGTTCGTGGAGACGCAGAGGACGTTGGAGGCCGCAAACCCTCCGTTGTTCGATCCGCCGCCGCATCCCGTCAGCGCGGCGGCGAGACCGGCGCAGCCGATAGTTGCGGCAGCCGCAGTTTACCATCGCGCGCCGTTAAGAATGGCGGCGGCACATTGGGACCATTGGAAGGCCATCAGGCTCATAGTATCCTCGCTCCTTTGTAGCCGGAACGCAGTTCGCAAACCGTTATCCAATCGATCAATTCCTCGCGGTGACCCTGACCTCCTTGTATTGTTCGATCTACACGCCAGGCATTCCGCGCAGCGGCGGCGAAACCAGAGGCGATCATCGCGGCGCTCCTCACGCGACAGGTTGCGAGGGCCCGCGCCGCCATCCGCGCCTGTCCGCCCGAATCGCATCCGCCACGGTCTGCCGGTCCGGCCCCTCCAGCCGCCCGGCTGCCGGGCATGACTGTTCAGGAGTCCGTGCCATGCTCTCCAGCAGCGCCCGCGCCTTGCCACTCGTTTTCGTGTCGATGCTACTATGGCTCGGAATCCCTCCCTGCTCGGCGCAGGGCACGGCGCAGGACTACGAGCGCTCAAACAACTTGCGCCGGCTGACCGCGGGCAAGGTGATTCGGGCGGCCGTAACGCCGCACTGGATCGAGGGCACGGGCCGGTTCTGGTACCGGAACGATCTGCTGGGAGGCCGCCGCGAGTTCGTTCTGGTCGATCCGGCCGGCCCGGTGAAACGTCCCGCCTTCGACCATGCCCGGCTGGCGGCGGCGCTTGCGAAGGCCCTCGGCCGGCCCGTAACCGCGGACCGGCTCCCCGTCGACAGCATCGGCTTCTCCGGCGCAGGCACGCTGTATGTGCAGGCCGGGGGCGCGACCTTTGATTGCAGCCTCGAGACCTACGCGCTTACCCTTTCCACCGCCGCAGTCGACTCGGCGCGCCGCTTCGCACCCGGCGCCGGTCCTCGCCGCTCCGCAAGCGGCGGCGCGGAGACCACGCTCACGCTGCTAAACCGCACGGCCGGCCCCGTCTCGCTCTTCTGGATAGACACTCAGGGCGAGCGGCAGCCCTACGGCGTCGTGCAGCCCGGCGAGCGCCGCGAGATGCACACCTACTCCGGGCATGTCTGGCTCGCCACGGACGCCGGCGGTCGGCCTCTCGCGGGGTTCGTTGCCGGCGACTCGCCGGAGCTGGGCGTCATCGACGGCGGGATCGCGCCCCCGCGCGCCCCGGCTCCCTCTGCCCCCTGCCCTCTCTCCCTGGATCCCCTAACGCCGTTCGGCGGCAGAGCTGAGGATTCACCGAGCAGAGCGGACCGTGCCGGCGCGGATACGCAGCCCGCGCGCCCCTGGTCCGTCCATATCCGGGACAACAATGTCTTCCTGACCGACACCGCGACCGGCCAGGAGAGTGCGTTCTCGAAAGACGGCGCGCCCGGCGACGCCTACCAGGGGCCGCCGATCTGGTCGCCGGATGGAACGAAGTTCGTGGTGTTCAAGGTGGCGCCGGCGCAGGACCACAAGGTCTATCTGGTCGAGTCATCGCCGCGCGACCAGGAGCAGCCGAAGCTGCATACGCTGCAGTACCTGAAGCCCGGCGATCGGGTCGAGGTGCGAATGCCGCACCTGTTCGACGCTGCCGGGAAGCACGAAATCGCCATCAAGAACGACCTGTTTCCCAGTCCCTGGTCGCTGGACAACCTGCGGTGGGAGCCGGCGGGCAAGGGCTTCACCTTCGTCTATAACCAGCGCGGTCACCAGATGCTGCGCGTGCTGCGAATCGATGCCGCGACGGGCGAGGCGCGCGCGCTGATCGACGAGCAGGCGAAGACTTTCGTAGACTATTCGGGCAAGTACTTCTTCCAGCGGCTGGATGGAACCGGCGAGGCGATCTGGATGTCGGAGCGGGACGGCTGGAACCATCTCTACCTCTACGACATGGCGGCCGGGCGCGTAAAGAACCAGATTACGAAGGGCGAGTGGGTGGTGCGGGGCGTCGACCGGGTCGACGCCGAAAAGCGACAGGTCTGGTTCCGGGCGGGCGGAATCCGGCCCGGTCAGGACCCCTACTACGTTCACTATTGCCGGGTCAACTTCGACGGGACCGGCCTGACGATCTTAACGGCCGGCGACGGGACGCATACGGTAAGCTACTCGCCGGACGGCGCCACGTTTGTCGATAGCTTCTCGCGCGTGGATATGGCGCCGATAACGGAGCTGCGCCGCACGGCCGACGGCGCGCTGCTGCTGCCGTTGGAGCGGGGCGACGCATCCGCGCTCACGGCGGCGGGGTGGAAGCTGCCGGAGCGGTTCGTCGCAAAGGGGCGGGATGGCGCGACCGACATCTACGGCGTGATCTGCCGGCCGTCCAACTTCGATCCGAACCGAAAGTACCCTGTGCTGGAGAACATCTACGCCGGCCCGCAGGACTCGTTCGTGCCGAAGTCGTTTCAGCCGGCAAGCGGCCTCCAGGCCATGGCGGAGCTCGGCTTCATCGTGGTGCAGATCGACGGGATGGGGACGAGCAACCGGTCGAAAGCGTTTCACGATGTCTGCTGGAAGAACCTGGTGGACGCCGGCTTCCCCGACCGTATCCTCTGGATCAAGGCCGCCGCCGCGAAGTATCCGTACATGGATCTGTCGCGCGTGGGGATCTACGGCACGTCGGCCGGCGGCCAGAACGCGCTCGGCGGCCTGCTCACGCATCCGGAGTTCTACAAGGCCGGCGTGGCGGACTGCGGCTGCCACGACAACCGGATGGATAAGATCTGGTGGAACGAGCAGTGGATGGGCTGGCCGGTCGGCCCGGAGTACGCGGCGGATTCCAACGTGACGCTGGCGCCGAGGCTGCAGGGCAAGCTGCTCCTGATGGTCGGTGAGATGGACACGAATGTGGACCCGGCCAGCACGATGCAGGTTGTGAACGCGCTGATCAAGGCGAACAAGGATTTCGAGCTTCTGGTGATGCCCGGCTCCAACCACGGCGTCGTAGCGAGCCCCTACGGCCGCCGCCGCGAGCAGGACTTCTTCGTCCGCACGCTGCTGGGCACCGAGCCGCGGCGGTGACTCTGCGGGGAGCGGCGTAAGCGATTATTCGCCGGCGAGCAGCTCCTGCCAGCTCTCCACTTGCAGCAACCTGACCGCCAGTTGCTGGAGCCTTTCCGCCGCAGTAATCGCTTCCAGCGACATCATCGCCTCCGGGCTCGGCTCGCCGAACCGCTGGCTCCCTATGCGCAAAATGGTTTCGCGGATGCCGCGCGATTCGCCTTCGGCTCTACCTTCGGCTCTACCTTCGGCTTCGCCTTTGGCTCGGCCAATCGCTTCCGCTTCGGCTTTCCATCTGTCGAGCTTGCCCGTCGCCCGGTAAAGGTCGTCGAGTATCTCCAATCCTTCGATCATGCTCCAATCCTCCTCGAATATCGGAAGCAGAAGGTCCCGCGTGAACCGCCGGGTCGCTACCAATAGCGCCAGGCCTAGCAGTTCTGCCTGTGTTGCGGCGGGCAGCCGCGATGCGTGGATCAGCGCCACCTCCTCGCGAACGGTCGCCTCGGTAGGCTTATCATCGCACAAAACGAGCAGCGGCGCAAGCTCCGGCAGCTCGCCGCTTCGGATCCGCTCCGCATGCTCCCATAGTCGGACCACCGGAAAGCTCAGGTTCATCGCCAGCCCGCCTGCCTGAACCTGTAGCCGATCCGGAAAGGTGGCGCGGTCGCCCCGCTGCAGATAGAGCGCCAGCAGGACCACCGGCATCTTTAGCTGCCGCAGTAGCCCGCCCCATTTCGCGCACCAGGAGACGAGCAGACCGGCGTCCGGCTCTAGCTGATACTCCAGATAGATCGCGGCTTCTGACGTTCCGCCTTCCCCCACGATCACGAACAGATGGTCGGCACGCAGCTCAGGAAGGTTGAGGTTGGCGTCCTCGATCCGCAGTTTCTCAGGCGCGACCGCGATACCCGCTAGCCGCATGATCGCCATCGGGCACTCCCGGAACAGAACCTTGACGGATCGGTCGATGACGTTCGTTCCGTCGCTGCTCTCGACGTCGCTCATTCGGTCGGGCCTATATGATTCTCCCACGCCGTCGCACCGTCCAGCACGCAGTTCGATTACGGTTCCTACAGCAACGCTGGTCCCGTGTAGGTGACGATCAGCCAAACTATTGTACAATAAAGTCGTCGGTCTTCGGAACTGGGGCTAAATCGAAATGAGAGGCTTGCGCATGCACAAGATGTTGGTTGCGGTCGTACTGCTTAGCGTGGGGGTTCTCGCCTGCGGGTGCAACAACTCCGGCGGCTCCGGCGCCGCGGCCGGGGGTCCGTCGGCGCCGGGGAGCGGCGGGGCCGCAGCGCCGAAGTCCCACGGCACGGTGGGCGTCTCGCTGCTCACGATGGCAAACCCGTTCTTCAAGGTGATGGGCGATTCGATGCAGGCGGAGGGCAGCAAGGACGGCTACGCTGTGACCATCCAGGCGGGCGAGATGGACTCGGCGCGCCAGAAGGATCAGGTGAATGACTTCATCGTAAAAAAGGTGAGCGCCATCGTGCTCAGTCCCGTGGACGCCCGCTCGATCGGCACCTCGATCCAGGAGGCGAACAAGGCCGGCATCCCGGTGTTCACGGCCGATACCGGCTGCCTGGACCCGGCCGCCAAAGTCGTCTCGCACGTCGCGACGGACAACTACGGCGGCGGAAAGCTGGCCGGCGAGGCCATGGTGGAGGCCATCGGCGACAAGGGAACCGTGGCGATCATTACGCACCCCGAGGTCGAGTCGGTCATCCTGCGGGCGAAGGGTTTCAAGGAGGTGATCGCGAAGCATCCGGGCATCAAGATCGTCTCGGAGCTGCCCGGCCGCGGTGAGCGCGACACCTCGTTCAAGACGGCCCAGGACATCCTCGAGAAGCACCCGGACCTCAACGGCCTGTTCGCGATCAACGATCCCTCCGCGCTGGGCGCGGTAGCGGCGATCGAGAAGGCCGGCAAGACGGCGCAGATCAAGGTGGTCGGCTTCGACGGCATGCCGGAGGCGAAGCAGGCGATCAAGGACGGCAAGATCTATGCGGACATCGTCCAGTATCCGGACAAGATCGGCGAGATGACGATCCAATCGGTCGGCAAATACATGGCGGGCGAGAAGGTGCCGCCGGTCAACCTGATCCCCGCTGGCACGTACAAGAAGGCCGACGCCGTCAAGGACGCCTCGCTGAAGTGAACAAGCCGCAAAACACGCCCTGCGCGCAGGCCCGCTCCGACCCGCCGGCACCCGAGCCGCGCAGATGACTGAAGTGCGGAACGGCCTGCGCCGGTTCGCATCGCTCTACGGAATGCTGGGCGTGCTGGCGCTCCTCTGCGGCTTCTTCGCCGCCGCCACGTACCACGCCGAGTCGCCGAGCGGCCCGGCGGGCGCGGACGCGCTGGCGGCGCAGATCGAGCGGGAAGCGCCGCGCGGCGCGACGATCGTGCCGGCCGGGCCGCGCGACGCCGACGGGACGGAGTTCGCGGCGCGCCTCACCGCGGCTCTGGCGAAGGCCGGATTTGCGGTGGCGCCGGCCGTGCTGGGCGACCCGCCGGAGATCCGGTCCCAACTGGAGGCGCTGGCGTCGTCGGGCAGGCCTATCGGCTGGATCGCCACGACGCGCGACTGCGCCGCCTGGCCGCTCTGGGACGCGCTGAAGCGGGCCAATCCGGCCTTCGCGCAGTCGCGCGTCGTGTCGCCGTCCGCCGTGCGGCGCTCCACCTTCCTGACGCCGAGCAACCTGCGCAACATCGCGGACCAGACCGCGGTAATCGCGATCATGGCCGTCGGAATGACCATGGTGATCATCACCGGCGGCATCGACCTCTCGGTTGGAAGCCTGCTCGCGCTCTCTGCCGTGCTGACTGCCTGGACGATCCAGCGACTCGGCGGCGAGCACGCGTCGGCCGGCGGGATGCTGGCCGCCTGCCTGTCCGCGATCGCCCTCTGCGCGGCGGTCGGCGGCGCCTCCGGCTGGCTGACCGCCCGTTTCAAGGTGCCGCCATTCATCGTTACGCTGGCGGGCATGCAGATCGCGAGCGGCTTTGCATTCATCGTGGCGCGAGGCCAGTCGATCTACGATATGCCGGCCTCGTTTACCTGGCTCGGCCGCGGCGCTAGCCTGGCCGGCCTGCCGAACGCCGTCGTGCTCATGGCTCTGGTCTATATCGCCGCGCACCTCTTCATGGGTCGGACCGCGCAGGGCAGGCAGATCTACGCAGTGGGCGGCAACGCGGAGGCCTCGCGTCTCTCCGGAGTGCCGGTCAGACGCACGATCGTCCTGGTCTATATCGTCTCGGCGGCGATGGCAGGCGTCGGCGGCGTGATCACTGCGTCGCAGCTAAAGGCGGGCGCGCCGATCTACGGCGTCATGTACGAGATGTACGTGATTGCGGCCGTGGTGGTGGGCGGAACGAGCCTGGCGGGCGGGCAGGGGCAGGTGTTCGGCACGCTGATCGGGGCGTTCGTCATCGCCGTCATCCGCAACGGCATGAACCTGATGGACGTCGAGCCCTACACGCAGAAGGTGCTCCTCGGCGTGGTGATTCTGGGCGCGGTGCTGGTGGACATTTTGCGCCGGCGGGCACGACCTCCGAACTCAGCCTCAGCGGCGGCGGCACACCGTTGAACCGGTGCGCCAGATCGCCAATACTTCGAGCGAGGCAGAGCTCTTGACACAGTCCGCGCTCATGCGGACGCCATTAGTCCTCACCGACCACTATATCGACGATGCGGGACGTTACCGTGTTAATCGCGATCGTCGGAGACCAGCCTTTGGCCTCGAGGATGACCCACACGGCCGTGGCAGGTGAATCGGCCGCGCTATCTTGTACCTCGTCCGATACATGATCCCGGCCCAGCTTCTTGCATAGTGATAGATATTCACCACGGCGATCCGCCGCGCCGCTCCAGAGTGCTGCCACCCCCGCCCAATCCTTCGACCGTATTCGCGATACGAGGTCGTGCGTCACGGACCTCGCGATGGCGGACTTACTCCGTAATCCGGGTCGCTTCATCGCGGATGGTATAGAGCCGTTCGAACGTTTCGGTGTGACCGGTCTCTTCCACGAGGTGATGGTCCAATTACCTGCGATATACTCGATCGCCGCCGCTCCGGAGCCCGTTCGTACTGCTGGCAGGTGCAGAACAGCGTTCTCTCCGTTCTCGTAAACATCGAACCGGACTGAGACCTTGCCCGGCGAGTCGTCGGAGCGGGTGGATATCCGTATGGTTGGCCGCTTATACATGCTGTTGGCAGAGTTGTAGGTCCAAACGAGCATGTCGCTCGCCCGCCTGTCGCCAACGTTCTGCGCATTGGATTGCCAAATGACAAGGTCGGTCCCCAGGAGTGCATGGAAGAATTGGCGAACCATCTCTCGCGTGATGTAACCATCGGCACCTTGGATATGATCCTTGCCCGTGTACTTTTCCGGAAAGGCGCCCCACGCTGCCAGATTGGCAGCGAGCTTCATCAGCTCCTGTTGCGACAGCGGCGCCAGCTTTGTGAATGAGGGCGCGGACACGACGTACTGTAGCTCCTTTGTGATCTGCGCATTCGTGAGCCGCTGTTGGGCTTGGGCCGCCGCTGCCCCAACTACCACCATCGCAGAAATCGCACAGGTGGCGATATGACGCACAAGCATGTTCATGCGCAGCTCCCTTGCCGGGCTGATACGTCCGGGTATGACCGCTCGCGACACTCGAATGCACGTCTTCGCGCTTGCAGACGACCTGGCGAGCAACTGTTTCTCGCCCTCACGTTCGCTGGGTGTGCCTGTGAGTCCTTCAAAGCTTTGGGCGGGCCTTCCAGGATATGACAGCAGTGTGCGTCTCGCGCCGCGCAACACATCGCCGTCCCGCTACGACCGAGGACGACGCCGCTGACTGCGGTTAGCGAGGGCCTCGTGTGGAGTTCGTCGAACGCGAAGGCCCAGGAACATGGCCGGCGCTAACTTTGAACGTATTCCGGAGCGCCCGCGCGGAGCGCGATCTAGCCGGGACGTACTTCCACCGGCGCTCCCGTGTCCGCAGCGCGGACGGCCGCCAGCGATAGCGCCAGCGTGTGCAGGTTGTCGCGGCCGCTGGTCTCCGGCTCGGCCCCGGTCTCCGCGCAGGCGCGCCAATGGTACAGGTCGAAGTGGTGGCCGGTCGGGCCGATCGATTCGGCCCAGACCGGCTCGCCCCACGGCTCCGGCAGCGGCGTGAAGAAGTGCTGCTCGTGGTAGGCCGATAGGTCGGCCTCCTGCCGGAACAGCCGGATCGGGCCCCAGTCGTCGCGGGGATTCCAGACCAGCGAGCCGCGCGAGCCGGTGATGACCCAGCGGCCGTTCCAGCCGGTATCGACGCCCGGCGCCACGAACGTGCCCGTGTAGTTGACGCGCGCGCCGCTCGCAAATTCGACCCACACGAAGGCGGCCATGTCGCCGTCCGCGTTGCTCACCTTAGGGTTCCAGGTCTGCGCGGTGACGCGGACGGCGTTCTCGCCCAGCAGGTAGCGCATCATGTCGAAGTGGTGGATCGCCATGTCCATGAGGAACGGGTGCGCCATCTTTCGGCGCCAGCCCGCCAGCAGCCCGTGGATCTGGAACTCCGCGACGATATGGTCGATCTCGCCGATGGCTCCCGCGGCGATCATCTTCCGCAGGCAGCGGGGCTGGTCCTGGTAGCGGTACTGCTGCGTCACCATTAGCGTGCGCCGCTTGCTCTCCGCCGCCTCGACCATGGCGCGGGCGGACTGCATCGAGTCGGAGATGGGCTTCTCGACGAGCACGTGGAGGCCCGCGTCGAGCGCCATGATCGTGGTCGCTTCGTGGCAGGGCGCGGGCGTCACGTCGATCAGGCCGTCCGCCTCCACGGCGGCGATTGCCTCCGATACATAGGTAAAGCGCCGCTCCGGCGGCACTCCGGCGATCTCGCCCGCCGCCGCGAGCGCTTCCGGATTGGGGTCGACGAGCGCAACGTGCTCGAAGCCCTCGCACTCTCGCACGGCGTAGATCCAGCTCAGTCCAAAGCCGCCTACGCCCGCCTGTATCACGCGCATTGTGGTGCGGTTCCTTGATTGATTATTCGGTCGCAACCGGCGCCAGGCCAACAGTTCAAGGATTATGACGGGCTGAACGATCGCGCCGGTTCCGAAAATGGTGATTTGCCGGACCGCCGTTCGACTCCTGCGTCGGTGCGCCGCTTGTATTCTAAACGCCGCCCGGCCGCGAAAGTGACGCGCCGGCGGGGAGATGTCTCGCGCCAGGTGCGCAAAGGACGCCAAGAATGCAGAGGGGTGAGCAGGAGAACGCAGCGCGGGCGACGTCACTGCCGGGTCTAGCCGGATCCGACGGCCGATTGCGCCGACGCACCGCGGGGAGTTGCGCGTGAAAATCGGCATCGTTGCGGACGATCTGACCGGCGCCGCCGACTCCGCAGCGCCATTCGCCGCTCTCGGCTGGCATGCGACGGTACAGTGGCTGCCGGACCGGAGACGGCCCACTCCCGGCGCGGCGCAGATACCGCCGCCATGCGACCCTCCGGAATCCAGTGTCCATATCCCCAGCTCCGGAGCGGCGCGGGCGATCTCCACCGGCGTGCGGGACCTGCCGGAAACCGATGCGGACGAAGTCCGGCGGCGCGTTGGCGACGCGCTGCGCGCGCTGGGCGCCGGTGCGCTGGACGTCGTCTACAAGAAGATCGACAGCACGCTCCGCGGCCACCTGCGGCTGGAGCTGGATGCCGTTCGCGCGGCGCTCCCGGGCCGGCTCGCGATAGTCTGTCCGGCCTTCCCGGCGAACGGCCGCACGGTGCGCGATGGCGTCCTCCATGTGCATGGCGAGCCGCGCGGGAGCGTGCGCGAGGCGTTCGAGATGGTCGGCGATCCGCATGCCACGGAGATGTCCCTGCCGGAGATCCGCGGCGGGCCGGAACGGGTGGCCAAGCAGCTGCGCGCGCTGCACGCGGCGGGCGCGCATGCGCTCTTCTGCGATGCCGAGACCGACGCGGACCTTGCGGCGATCGCGGCCGCGCTGCTGCAGATGCCGGACCTGGTGCTGCCGGTCGGCTCGGCCGGCCTGGCCGCGGCCATCGCAGGCGCCGCCGAATCCCACGCTCCGCGGGATGCGGGTCGCCAGACCGATCCGACGGATGGGACCGAGGCCACTCGTGGCGGCATGCCGATTGCCCCAACGCTGCGCGCCGCGCTTCGGGAGCTGGCGGAGCGGCCCGTGCTCGTCGTCGTCGGAAGCCGGCACGCGGCTTCGCGCGGACAGGCGGAGCGGCTCGCGGCATGGGCCGGCGTGGCGCCGATTACGATGGTGGCATGCGACCGGCCGGAGGAGTTGGTGGCGTCGTTGGGACAGGAGGGCCAGGATTGGCACGAATTGGGGACACTGCCGGGCGTTGCGGCAGAGTCTTTGGGACGGGATGAACAGGATTTACAGGATGGGGAGGATGGGATTGCCGGCGGGACCGAGGGATCGGGCAGGCGCGGGGCGGAAGAGGCTTCGGGCGTCGCAGCGGTAAAGGTCTGCGCCGACGCTGCCGGCGCGATTGCCCGCCGGTTCGCGGCGGGCAATCGGATCGTTCTGGTTGTGACGCCGGACGAGGATCACGCGGGATTCGCCGGTCCGGCTGCCGCGCTGGAGTTGCGGCTGTCGGCCATCCCTGCCGCCTTCGGCCTCATCGTGACGGGTGGACACACGGCGCAGCGGCTCATCGCGGGGATGCCGGGCTGGCACGGCATCCAGCTCGTCGGCGAGCGCGAGCCGGGCATCGTCGTCGGCCGCATGCTGGCAAGTGGCGCTGCCGCCCAGCTCCACGGGCGCCCGATTGTGCTGAAGGCCGGCGGATTTGGGGAATTCGACACACTTGTACGGTGCGTTGCTGGCGGCGTTACGGGCTAACGACTATGCGCAAGAGCGACGACGAACGGACGCCGGTTCAGTGTTCCGCATTCGTATTGCGGGACCGGCGCTCTGCCGGCAATCATTCGATCCGATCAAGCTCGGCTCGCAGGTCCTCACCGAGCGACTCCGCCGAAACCACTACGCCATGATCGACCGCGCAACTGGGCAACGGAAATACGGCAATCTGCCGGCCATCACTCGATATACCTGGCAGCCACCGCTCCGTCCAAGTTTCGACGACTACCCTCGCCGGCTCGGCGTCCTGCCACTCGCCGACGGCACAGTCCTTGGCGAAGCGAGGATGCGGCCAGATCGGAACGCACTCGCAACCGGCGGGATCGGCGGCGAGTGCCCATCCTTCGTCGTTTCGCAGGCCCCCAACCTCGGCCGACTCGGCGATCCGCTTCACGAATTGAACGTAGCGGTCCGCGGCCGGGCATCTCGCCATCGCGTCGTGAAGAGCGTAAGTCAAAAGGCAGCTCATCGGTCTTCCGCGCGCTCTGCCTTGGCTTGTGTGTGACCACGTATCGCACGTCCTCCTCGAGGTCACCGCTCAACTGCATCCAGGCGTCCATATCAAGGCGGATATGTTCGCGCACCGTGACCGTCTCTTCCGCAATGTATCCTGTCATTGTGTGCGCCAGGAGCGCGACGCCGCAGCCCGGATTATCGTCCAGTATCGCACGAACCCCGGCGACGAGGATGCCGCGGTGATCGTTATTGCGTGTCCGCCGGTTTCCGGCTCGGCCGATCAGCGATTCCGAACTGAATCCGATCTGGACGAGACTCGCCGCGAATTCGCGGCAGTCCCCGCAGGCCTGGCGGCCGATCGGCGCGGTCGCCGCGTCGCTGAAGTGCACGCGCGAATCGAAGTAGACCGACAGCCGGCTCGATATGGGCCGCGGAACGGCAATACAGAGGAAAAGCGACATCGGATTGTGGTCGGTCGACGCCCTGGCATGATGATCGGAAGCGTCCGTCGCTTACCCGCGCGACACGACACCGCGGTAGCGCGGCGTGTAGTCCGGGAAGACATCCGCGATGCGGTCATTCTTCAGGCGGTAGCGGACGATCTCGGCGAGCACGTCGCGATAGTCCGTGGTGACCCGCAGGTCGCCGACCGGATCGAGCTGATGGCTGCCGAGGCCCGGCCAGTCGGCGTGGACCTTGCCGCCGACGACAGGGCCGCCCATGAGCAGCCAGGCGCCGGCGCGGCCATGATCGGTGCCGAGACCGGAGTTCTCCTGCGCGCGGCGGCCGAACTCGGTCATCACCACCGTGGTGACGCGGCCCATGTGCGGGCCCAGATCGTGCGCGAAGGCCGCGAGCGCCTGGCCCAGCTCCGTCAGACGCAGCGCCTGCCAGCCGATGTCGGCGCCCTGCGCAACGTGCGTGTCCCAGCCGCCCATCTCCAGGCAGGCGATCTCCAGCCCCGCATCGCCCTTAACCAGACAGGCTACTTGCCGGAACGCATTGCCCACGTCGCCGTCCGGGTACTTCGCGCCAGGCTCCGGCTTGTAGTTCGCCGGGTCCAGCCGCTTGATCGCGTCCATCGCGGCAAGCGCGGCGGCCCCGCCGGAGCGCAGCGTATCGGCCGGCGCGCCGGCCGTTCGCGGGGCGGGCGCGCCGTCGAGGCCGTACATCTCGCGCAGGGTCTGCTCGAAGGCGGAGAGGCGCTCGCCGGCGTTCGGGTCGGCATGGAGCCGGGCGCGCCGCCGGGCCGCGGCATCGCTGAATCTGTCGCCCAGGGCCGCAAGCCGCCCGCCGAGCTTGGCGGGAGCGTGGTGCGCCGCGCCGCCCGCGCCGGTCGGCCCCTCGAACGGTGCGACAAGCCGGAAATCGGCGAGCGAGGTCATGGCCGTTGCGCCCGTGGCGCCGCGCAGCGAATCGGGCATCGTCTCGGAAAAGGCGACGGCTCGCAGCGGGGAATCGCCATCCTTCGCCGTGGACTGCAGGTGGCGCGCCAGCCAGCCGCTGGATGTGCCGCCGGTGACCTGCGCCAGGCCGCGCTCCATCGCCTCCATCGCCTCGAAGTGGGAGCGGCTCTGGTCGTCGGAACCGATCGCGTGGACCGCCGCGAGCACTCCTTGATCGTGCAGCGGGCCGAGCGGGGCAAGCGCCGGATGCAGGCCGAAGAAGTCGTCCAGCTTCACCAGGCGGGACTTCGGCGCCGTCTTGCGGTCGTTCGGCCCGCCGAGGCCCAGCGTCGGCCGCAGCCGGTAGTAGTGATCGTCGCCGTAGGGCGCAACGATGTTCAGGCCGTCCGCTCCGCCGCGGAGGAACAGCACGACGAGCGTATCGGCGCCGGTCTGCGCGATATGATCGCCCACGGCGATGCTCGCCAGCCCGGAGCGTGACTGCCCGAAGGCTGCGGCCGCGCCGGTGACCGCGGCAAGGGCCGCGCCGGTCAGTACCTGTCGTCGTGCGATGTTGCTCATCGGTATGGTCCTCTATGGCGCCGTTCGATCTGGTTTTGGCTCGCGGCATCCGATGCCGAGACTTGGCTCGCCGCGGACCGTCTGCTTGAACACGAACTCCCAGACCAGGAACGCAACGGGCACGAACGCTAGCGCGCCGATCGCGCAAATCTCCGGGCGCCCTGCGATGTACAAGCAATAAATGAAGATCACGACCGCCAGCAGGAGAAACAGAATTGGCAGTATTCGCCGCATGAAAAGGTGCTGACCGCCTAGCTCCCTTGCGTCGCCTTCCATCGTGCGTGCGAACTTCTCCAGGCACACGTCTAGCCGGCCGCTCGTCTCGCCGGTCCGCAGGCGGTCGATCAGGCCGAGCGGCAGCTGGCGCGTCTCGGCCAGGCACTCCGAGAGCGGAACGCCCGCACGCGTCCGCCGTGCGGCTCGATAAAGCGCGTCCCGGTAGTGCCCACTGCCGCAGTTGTCGCCGGCGATCTCCAACGCCTCGGAGACCGGCACGCCGCAGCGCCATAGCGCGGCGAAGAGATCGGTCCAGCGCATCGTGGCCCGGCTGCGGTTCGCGACGCCTCCGCGCGAGGAGTTCACATACGCTCGTGAGCGCAGCGTGGTGCCGGCGCGAGACGCCAGCCGGACACGTTCCGCCGTCCGCTCGATCCACCACCGAGCCTGCGGGAAGGCGGCGCGCTGCTCGATCGCGCCGAGCCGCCGCAGCTCGCCGGCCAGGGTCCGCAGGTCCGCGTCCCGCTGCCCGTGCAGCTCCCAGGCGCGGAGCGCGGGCACGAGGAGCGGCGGGAGCACGTCTGAGGTTCCGGCGAGCGCGTCGGAGATCGACGACCCCTCCGCCACCCGCGCGGCCGCCCGCTCGACCGCGCCGCGAAGCTCGGGTCGGGCGTCGCTCGCTGCGAGCGCCAGCGCTTCGGCCGCGGGCCGGCCCGCGGCGCACAGCCGAAGGAGATTCTCCGTCACGTGCGCGGCCTGGTCGCTGAGACAGGGATAGCCGAGCTGCGCCTCCTCCAGGCGCCGCCGGACCGACGCGTCGTCACGGCGCGCGGCGGCTTCCGCCACGACATCCGGAGTCCCGGCCGCCGGCAGAGACCGTTCCACCACCCGGCGCTGGACGACCCCGTCCTGCTCAGCGGCGACCGCGGGCGGCGCGGGCGCGAAGTCGAGCAGCTTGTCCTCGACCTGCGCCCGTGTTCGGCTGTTGTCAGTCTCGACCATGTCGGTCAGAATGTGCGCCGGCGAACCGCTGGTCCCGGCAGGCCCTGCGGCCTTCGGCTTCAGCTCTTCCACTGGAAAGCCGGTGACGAGAGCAACAGGGCGGTCGCCTCGGCGATGAGGCTGTCCTGCTTCACGCCGGCCTCGCCCTCGCGCCGCACGTGGCCCAGAACCTGGTTGCGGAGCGCGGCCAGCTCC
>DATGJU010000454.1:0-10810 GCA_035295045.1 Chthonomonadaceae bacterium | reverse complement strand
CGCCCGGCTCGCGGCCGTTTGTCGAACGGCATCCGCAATAAAGCGGCAGCATCACACATCCGGAGAGTCGGCCTGTGATCGAACGCGCACTACGCCTGTTTACGCCCGAAGAGTACCTGAAGATCGAGCGTGAGTCCGAGTTCAAGAGCGAGTACTATTGCGGCAGAATCTATGCGATGGCCGCCGCGAGCCGTGCGCACAGCCTCATCGCCGGAAACATATTCGCGAAGCTTCACTCGCAGATGGAAACGGGGCCCTGCGAGGCGCACACGCACGACATGCGGGTACTGGTGCCCCGTCCGGCCTCTATACCTATCCCGATGTCGTCGTCCTCTACGGCGAGCCGCGGTTCCTGGACGATGAGGCCGATGTCTTGCTCAATCCGACGATAGTTGTCGAAGTCCTATCGCCGTCCACCGAAGTGTACGATCGCGGCGATAAGGCGGAGTTTTATCGCCAGCACGAAGCCATCAGGGAGCTCTTGCTTGTCGCGCAGGACACCAAATGGATAGCACACTACTCGCGGCAGGCGGAAGGGCAGTGGCTTGTCACGGAGATTACGGAGCAGGACGCGGTCGTCGACCTGCCGTCGATCGGCTGCACCCTGCGGATGGCGGACGTCTACGCCAAAGTGAAGCTACCCTCCTAGCTCCGCATCCAGACCGGCCACCACGCGCTCCAGCGCCGCACGCCATTGCGCTACGGTAAGGGAGGCGCCGCAGTTATTGAGCGGCCGAAGGTCCGCGCCGCCCTCGAGCCACTCGTGAATCTCCGCGCGCCACGCCTCCGCTCCCTCGTCGAAGCCGCACTGCCCGCCGACGATCAGCCGCAGTACGTTTTGCGCGGCCTCCTCCGGCGTGCGGCTGTAGATGCACACATATCCGATCTTGTCCATCTGTTCCGGCCCTCCACACGTCGCTCCACGACAAAACAGTTTAGTCCGGATTCGTTTCCACGGCAGGCTAAAACTTGACCACGCCGCCCAATCCCGCATTATTCGGGAAAGCGCGATACGAAACTCCGGTCGAATCGTACAACTGGCTGGGTTGGCCGACTCGCGCCGGACTGCCAATTAGCGCGACGGCTGGGCCTGCAAGGAATGGAACCGGAATGGACGTCTGGTGGATCGGGCTTGCCTGCTTCGTTGCGATCTATGCCGTGGCCACAGTCTGGTCACGCGCCGCGGCCCGCCGCGCGGAGCGCGCCTTCCCGCCCGCCGGCCAGTTCGTGACGGTCGAAGGCGCGTCGATCCACTATGTGCGTCGCGGCGCCGGCCGCCCGATCGTGCTTCTCCACGGCAGCGACGGCTTCCTTCAAGACTTCGCCATGACGGTGCTCGACCGGTTGGCGGCAGAGTTCGACGCTATCGCGATGGACCGGCCCGGCCACGGCTATAGCGCGCTGCCGGAGGGCGAATGCGCCTCCGCGCCTGCGCAAGCCCGGCTCATCCACGCCGCCCTGGCGGATATGGGCGTCGAGCGGCCGATCCTGGTCGGCCATTCGTGGAGCGGGCTGCTTCTGCTCTACTACGCCTGGCGCTACCCGGACGACATCGCCGGCCTCGTCCTGCTCGCGCCCTGGATATACCCCGGCCGGCTCGGCGAGCCGTTGCTTCGCGCGCTGTCGCAGCCCTGGCTCGCCCAGGCGGTCCATCCGCTCTTCGCCCTTGTCAGGCCGCTCGTCGTCCGCTGGTTTCTGCGCGACGCCTTCGCTCCGGATCCCGTGCCGCGGGAATACCGGCGTCAGGCGGAAGCGCTCTGGCTGCGCTCGTCCCGGCAGCTCGCCGCGACGGCGCGCGAGAATAGTGGGAACCGGTCGGCGCTGGCCGGCTTCTCACCTGCGCTCGTGCCTCCGCGCGTTCCGATCCTCATCTCCGCCGGCGGGCGGGACCGGGTCACGCCGCCGCTGGCACAGGCGCGGCGGCTGCAGGCGGAGATGCCGCATTCGATGCTAACGATCCTCGAAGACGTGGGCCACGAGCTGATGCACACCGAGCCGGACGCAGTGATCGGGCTTGTCCGAGCGTGCGCCGAAGCAGCCGCATCACCGGACGCCGCCGAGCCGGCTCCTGGCGCGAAGGGCGCGCCCGCGCCGCGCGATCGGGCTCGCGAGCTCGTGCTGCGGTTCGGCTGGAACGCGACCGCCTACCAGATCCTGAACCCGCAGATCGATCTCTGGTTCGCAGCGGACGGCGAGGCCTGTGTCGGGTACGTTCACCAGGCGGGCGTCCGCGTCGTTGCCGGAGCGCCGGTCTGCGCGGAGGAGCGGCTCGGGCAGATCGTCGCCGCATTCGAGACGGAGGCGGCCGGCGCGGGCGAATCGGTCTGTTACTTCGGCGCGGCGGACAGGCTCTATCACGCGCTTGACGCGGCGCCGGGACACTCCGCCGTGGCGATCGGCGCGCAGCCGAGCTGGCGGCCCGACCGGTGGCAGGGGATCCTGAAGCGGCACCGATCGCTCCGCGCGCAGCTCAACCGCGCGCGCAACAAGGGCGTCGCGGTGGCCGAACGCAGCCCGGCGGGCGCCGCGGCCGACGCGAGCCTGCAGCGCTGCCTGGCCGAGTGGAATGCGACGCATGCCGGGTTTGAGCTCCACTTTCTTACCGAGCCGATACCGCTCGATCGCCTGGCCGACCGCAGGCTCTTTGTCGCGAACCGCGATGGCGAGGCGGTAGGGTTCCTCGTGGCGACGCCGGTGCCGGATCGGAACGGGTGGCTCGTCGAGCAGATCGTCCGGGGGGCCGGCGCGCCAAACGGCACGGCCGAGCTGCTGATCGACGGCCTCATGCGCGCCGCGGCGGACGAGGGCTGCGGCTACATTACGCTCGGCCTCGCGCCGCTTTCGCGTCGCGCCGCTCCCGCGCGGTGGCTCTGGCTCCGCCTGCTTCTCGCCTGGATACGCGCGCACGGCCGCCGCTTCTACAATTTCGAGGGCCTCGACGCGTTCAAGGCCAAGTTCCAGCCCGACGCCTGGGAGCCGATCTACGCCATTTCGAACGAGCCGGCCTTCTCCGTGCGGACGCTCTACGGCATCGCCGGCGCTTTCACGGCGGGCGCGCCGCTTGCGGCGATTGCGCGGGCGCTCGTCGCGGCCGTTCGGCAGGAGCTGCGGTGGCTGCGCCGGCCGCCGGAAACGCGGGCGCTGGAGTAGGCCGGACCACGGTGCGCGGCCTCCCGGCGTCTGCCTCCGCACGACGCCGCGTCGGGCCGGCCGAGGTATCGCTGCGACGCGCGGGACCGCCCGTAACTTCACGTCTGCCTCTGCCTGTCAGTCAGAAATGGACTGTCCGCTGAAACCGGGCGGCGCGTGATTCGTCATGCGTATATTCACCGGGAAACCGGTCGCAGAATCTCGTGCGTATCCTTCCTCATTCACGACGACCCTGCGCAGCGTCGCGCGGGCCATGACGCCCACCAAAGGAGAGCAATCATGTTCAATCCAAAACTGTTCGACAACTCGCGCTCGGACGGCTTCCCTGTGATGGAGGTCGAAGGAGCGCCCGCGGATGAGCCGCGCCAGTTCGTGCCGCTGCGCCGCACGGAGCTGACCGGCGCCGTTGCCGGCCCGCTCGCCGATCTCAGGCTGCTCCAGACGTTCGGCTACAGCCGCGAGGCGTGCGACAAGACGCTCGAAGCCGTCTACCGCTTTCCGCTGCCCGGCGACGCTGCTGTGACCGGCGTGACTGTTCGCTTCGGCGACGTGGAGATTACCGCGGAGCTGAAGGAGTGGGAGCAGGCGGAGGCGGACTACGAGGAGGCGAAGCGGACGGGCCGGCAGGCAGCACTGGCCACGCGCGAGTCGCCGGACGTGTTCACGCTGCGCGTCGCCGGGCTGCAGCCGGACCAGGAGATTCGTGTCGAGACCGCCTACGTCCAGCTCGCCCGTATGGAGGGCGACGACTGGTCTCTGCGGCTGCCGCTGACGACCGCGCCGCGCTACGTCCGCATCGACGAGGCCAACTCGCGGCACGCCGAGGGCCAGCCGCTCGCGCTGCTGCGCGATCCCGGTCACCGCTTCGCACTCGACCTGGGCTTTCCCGACGCAGGCGCGGTCGCCAGCCCGACACACGCGCTCGACACGGAGAGCGGCGAGTCGGGCGTGCACGTGCGCCTGAAGGAGGGCGACGTGCTGCCGGACCGCGACTGCCTCCTGACCTGGCGCCCCGCCCAGGAGCGCCAGCATCCCGCGCTGCACCTGCACCTGTTCGACGATGCCGCGGAACAGTCGGTCTACTTCCTGGCCCTCGTGACGCCGCCCGCCGAGAAGCCGGCTGCCCGCGTGCCGCGCGAGAGCATTTTGCTCGTCGACCACTCCGGCTCGATGAGCGGCCCGAAGTGGGACGCCGCCGACTGGGCGGTCAAGCAGTTCCTGAACGGCCTGGAGCCCCGCGACAGCCTGGCGCTCGGCCTCTTCCACAACAGCTGCAAATGGTTCGCGAACCGGCCGAAGCGCGCCGACGCCGGCACCGTAAGCGCGGCGATCGACTTCCTGGAGCGCAACCGTGACAGCGGCGGCACCGAGCTGGGCGTCGCGCTGGAGCAGGCCCTTGCGCAGGAGCGTACAGGCGAGGAGATGTCCCGCCACGTCCTGGTGCTCACCGACGCCGAGGTGAGCGACGCTGGCCGCATCCTACGCCTTGCGGACGCGGAGGCCGAGCGGACGAACCGCCGCCGGATCAGCGTGCTCTGCATCGACGCGGCGCCGAACGCGTTCCTGGCGCGCGAGCTGGCCGAGCGCGGCGGCGGCACTGCCTCGTTCCTGACAAGCCGTCCGGAGGAGGAGGACGTCACCACCGCGCTGGACCGGATCCTGGCCGATTGGTCCGCGCCGATCCTGACCGGGCTGCGGCTGGAGATCAACCGGTCCGGCGCGCAGGCTGTCGGGCGCACTGCCAGCGCCAGCCGCGAGCGGGGCAGCGCCGTCGACATCGGCGACCTGCCGGCCGGACGCGCGGTATGGGTGGCCGGGCGGGTGCCGAGAGGCGATTCGGACGACCTGGCGTTCCGGCTCGTCGCCTCCGATGGCCGCGAGATCGCGGCGCGCCGCTGCGACCTGGCCGCGAAATCATCGGCCGGGCCGGCGGTTAAGGCGCTCTTCGGCGCGTCCCGGGTCCTCGCGCTGGAGTTCCTGACCACTGGCTACTACGAGGAGGACCAGCTCCGGTCGCTTTTGGAGCGGCTGGGCTATGCCGCATCGGACCTCCAGGCGCAGGGCGACGCGCCAAAGCTCTACGCCGAGAACGTGCAGAGAAGCGGCCGAGAGGGGCTGAAAGCGCTGCTCGTGCGGGAGGCGCTGCGCTATGGCATCGCTTGCAGCGAGACGGCGTTCATCGCGGTCCGCAAGGAGGCAGGCAAGCTAATCGAGGAGACATCCGTCGTAGCGAACGCGCTGCCCGCCGGATGGTCAGACGAGTTCCTGAGCGCGCCAGCGGCCATGGCCATGGCGACTCCCCCCATGGCGATGCAGCCGAGTATGCCGGTGCAGGCCATGTACCGCGGCGTTGCAAATGTAAGCCATAAGCGCCACGCAACGCTGAGGGACCTATCGTCTGACTTGAGCGCCGCCGCGAACGGCGTGGTGGGCGCTCTTGGCGACGCGCTCAAGAGAGCGAGCCGTATCGCGCCTCCAGCCGATCCGACGAGCACCCCGCCATTCCTGCAGCGCCAGGTGGAACTGGCCGGACGGGCGAGCTCCGGTAGCGTCCTCTTCGCCGGCGTGCCGGCGTTCACCGGTCCAACCGCCGTGCTGTTCGATACGGCGCGCCCCGAGAACGCGAGCCTGCTCGGCAGCTCCGCCACGTTCACGCGGCTGCGCCTGACGTTTGCGGGCGGCCCGCTGGCAGGGGCCATCGATCCCGGTCTGACGCTGCTCGTCTATCTCGACGACATGGTCTCGCCGCGCGCCCGCGTGCGGCTGGCGGATCTGCTGAAGCAGGGCGGCGAGCGGCCGATCAATCTGCGACGTGCGAACGGCGAGCCGCTGCGCCTTGCGCTGGAGGACCCCAACGGCGCCTGGGCGACAAATGCGCCGCAGATCGAGCTGACGCTGGTGTAGCCTGCGCGCTATCGGATCCCGAACGGCAGGAGGCAAGGCCTTTGAACGGGCGCTTCGGACCGGGCGTTTGGAAAAGGTCTTCGGACAGGATGAACAGGATTCACGGGATTGGGTTCTAGGACCAGATCGCGGGATTGGTCCTTTTCCATCCTTTCCATCCTGTTCATCCTGTCCAAAGCGCATTCTGGTCTGGCCGCGATGGCGCGTTGGCGCGTTAGAGGGTTGCCGGTCCTGGGAGTGGCGCGCGCTGGACAAGCCATCTGGAAGTCCTACGCTTTGCCGACCGTATTTCGACGCCGAGCCTTGCGGCCCTGGAGAATAAGAAGGCCGGAGAACGCCGCGCAGAGCACGAACATTACGACGGCGGACCGCTTGGATCGCTCGCCGGCCTGAGCGTCCATGGACGCGGCCAGGCGGCACTTGAGCGGTTCCCGCGGCAGGTAGAGAACCGTGAGGGGCTCGCCGACCCGGGCGTGCGTCCAGACGTCCGGCGGGACCGATTCGTCGGCCTGGACGCGCCGTGTCGTGCCCGCAGGCTGGAACCGGTAGCGCAGCGCGCACTCCGGCCGCCTGCCGCCGGTTGACGTCTTCGCCACGACGATCGCAGTGCCGGGCACGGTCTGGCGCATGAATCTGCGGTACCGGTCGGTCTCCGTTTGGCCCTCGCGGTAGAAGTAGATCGGCATCGCAATCATACACACGACCGCCAGCGGGACGAGCACGCGGTTAATGGCTTCGACCTGCCGCCGCTGCGACCGCGCGATCCGGGCCCGCTCGCTGTCGCCCGTCGTCCGCGCGGATTCGGGCGCCCGCTCCAGAACCAGCGCTGCGATCAGCTCGAAGTTCGGGTAGGACGAGCTGATACCGGTCCGCCGGCCATCCCGCGTCCGCAGGTAGAGGTGCTTGACGCTCGTTGACTGTACCGTGACCCCATACCGCCAGATCGCGACGATCGCATCGTAATCGACTTCGATCCGAAACACCGCGCTGTGCATCGACAGGCCCTTTTGCGTCAGGCGGAGCACGCGCGTGGCCGAATCGACGATCAGCCAGCAAAGCCCTGTCCCAAGCGCTGCGAACAGTGGCGCAGCGGCAATCAAAGCCGCCCGCTGGAAGCCGTCGTGGGCCGGCACGCGGAACATGGCCCACGCGCCGAAGAAGCTGATCGCCGCCAGCACGCCGTATACCGCGAGCATCCACCAGCCGACCGGCAGCCGGCCGCGGATCGCGACGCCGTGCTGCCGCCATTCGCGCAGCGTCTGCTGCTGCAGTGGCGCGATCCTCTCCTGAAGGATGGCCAGGAGCTCGCGGCCGTCCACGAACCAGCCCGTTTCGATCCGGAGCCGCCGCCCCTCCGCATCCCAGAGCCCCACGTCGTCATGCTCGGTCCCCCGCAGCTCGCAGCGCGCCAGATTGCGCCAGAAGATCCGCCGCGCGCCGGCGAGCGTCCGGAGCGTGATGCCTTCTTCGTCGACCTCGATCAGCGCGGCTCCGGCCATCGGCGCGCATACGAACGCGAGCCCGAAGATCGCCGCAATGGCCGCCAGCCCGACCGTGGGCGGTCCCCACATCCACGGATCGCCGGCAGGCGGCGCGGTCCGCATCCCGTCGAGGAGGAACCAGGCGAGCCAGAGGAAGCCCGCACCGGTCGCGCAGACGGCCGCCATCACAAGCAGCCTGGGTCGGAATCGCCGCAATGAAGCACCTTTCGATCACCCGGAAGACCGTCCGGCGCCACTGGCAACCCGAGACGCTCTCTTCGGTCCGCGAGAGCCGTCGGCCGGCGGATGGTCGGAATTATACGTCATTTCCGACATCTGGAAGGACTTTTCTCGGGCCGCGAAAAACATCGCAGCGCGCCGGGACCCATCGCCGCGAGCCCGCGCGAAAAAGAGAAAGGGAAACTCATGACGGTACACTCCCCGCAGGTCTGGAAGGACCTGGCGACACAGCTTCGGGCCGACAGTATCCGCTCCACCACGGCCGCCGGCTCCGGCCACCCGACTTCGAGCATGTCCGCGGCCGACCTGATGGCCGTGCTGCTCGCCGAGTACCTGCACTACGACTTCGGCGACCCGCACAACCTGCGCAACGACCGGCTGATCTTCTCGAAGGGCCACGCAGCGCCGCTCCTCTACGCGCTCTTCAAGGCGGCCGGCGCCATCTCCGACGACGAGATGATGACGCTGCGCAAGTTCGGCAGTCGCATCGAGGGCCACCCCACGCCGGAGCTGCCCTGGGTGGACGTGGCGACCGGGTCGCTCGGCCAGGGACTGCCGACGGGAGCCGGCATGGCCTACAGCGGCAAGTACTTCGACAAGCTGCCGTTCCGCGTATGGGTATTGCTCGGCGACAGCGAGATGGCCGAGGGCAGCGTGTACGAATCGTTCGAGCTGGCGGGCTACTACAAGCTGGACAACCTGGTCGCGATCATCGACATGAACCGGCTGGGCCAGCGCGGCCCGACGATGCTTCAGTGGCACGGCGAAATCTACGCGGCGAGAGCTACGGCCTTCGGCTGGCACGCGATCCAGGTCGACGGGCAGGACGTGAACGCCGTCCATGCGGCCTACGCGGAGGCGCTCGGCGCGGGGAAGCCGGTCTGCATCGTCGCGAAGACGCAGAAGGGCGCCGGCGTCTCCTTCCTGGCGGACAAGGAGGGCTGGCACGGCAAGGCGCTCTCGGCGGACCAAGAGAAGCAGGCGCTCGCCGAGCTCGGCAACCCGAAGGGCGACCTGCGCATCAAGCCGCAGCCGCCGCGGCCCGGCGAGCCGGCGATGGCGGAGGAGAAGGGCGCGTTCGAGCCGCCGAAGTACGAGGTCGGCGCGAAAGTGGCGACTCGCGAGGCCTACGGCGACGCGCTGGCCGCCGTGGGCACGGCCCGCCACAACGTGATCGCCCTGGACGGCGAGGTGGGCAACTCCACGTTCTCCGAAAAGTTCAAGAAGGCGCACCCCGATCGGTACATCGAGGTGTTCATCGCCGAGCAGCAGCTCGTGAGCGCGGCCGTTGGGCTGCAGGCGCTCCAGAAGATCCCCTACGCCTCCACGTTCGCCGCATTCCTGTCGCGCGCCTTCGACCAGATCCGCATGGCGGCGATCTCGCGCGCGAACATCTGCCTCTCCGGGTCGCACTGCGGCGTATCGATCGGCGAGGACGGCCCGTCGCAGATGGCGCTGGAGGATCTGGCGATGATGCGCGTGGTCCACGGCAGCACCGTGGTCTATCCCTCGTGCGCCACCACGACCGCGCATCTGGTCGCGCAGATGGCGACGCGCAAGGGCATCAGCTACATTCGCACGACGCGCGAGAAGACGCCTGTGCTCTACGGGCCGGACGAGAGCTTCCCGATCGGGGGCTGCAAGGTGCTTCGGCGGTCCGACAGCGACAAGGCCTGCCTCATCGGCGCGGGCGTCACGCTCCACGAGAGCCTGAAGGCGTGCGATCAGCTCGCCAAAGAGGGCATTAGTGTCCGCGTGATCGATCTCTACTCGGTCAAGCCAATCGACGCAGTTACGCTGAAGGAGGCGGCCAGGGAGTGCGGCGGCCGGCTGATCGTTGTCGAGGACCACTGGCCGGAGGGCGGGCTGGGCGACGCCGTGCTGGAGGTCTTCGACGGCACGGCCGCCGATCATCCGAGCGTCACGCGGCTCGCGGTCCGCAGCATGCCCGGCTCCGGCAAGCCGGAGGAGCTCATGGCCGCCGCCGGCATCGACGCCGCGCACATCGTTGCTGCTGTTAAGGGATGATGGGGCGAGCGCGTGATGGGGTGATGGGGTGAAACTACCTTACGCTCGACGGTAGATAGTAGCCTGGAAGCTCCCCTCTACCACATCGTAAGAGCGGTACTAATTGACCTCCGTGCCTTCGAGCGTCGACCGAACAATCCGAACGCGACGCCTCGGGTACGATGTTCCCGCGCAGGCGGGAACTGGGCCGAAGGCCACGCAGCCGCGGGGTTCGGGTACCCGCTTGCGGGTGCGGCGGCAACAACAAGCCGGCCGTCGCCGTAACGGACGGAAGTCAATAGGGGGTGAGGGCTCGTGCTGAGAGCGATCCGGGTCCTGGCGGCGCGGACCTATCAATATGTGGAGAACAGGAGATTGTCGATGGCTGGTTCGCTTGGGTACTCGGATACGCCTGTCCTGCCCGATTCGGGCTTTCACGTGCACGACGGGCAGCGGCCGCAGCCCCCTATCGTCGCGCCGGGCGAGCCGGGGACGCAGCACCACAAGGGCACGCCGCCGGCCGACGCGATCGTCCTCTTCTCGGGTGCGGACTTGAGCCACTGGAAGGGCAGGAGCGGCCCGGCCGAGTGGAAGGTCGATCATGGCTACATGGAGGTGGTGCCCGGCACCGGCGACATCACCACGGTCCAGAGCTTCGGAGATATCCAACTCCACCTCGAATGGGCCGCGCCCAGGGAGGTGAAGGGCGAGAGCCAGGGCCGCGGCAACAGCGGAATATTCCTGGCCGGGCTCTACGAAATCCAGGTGCTCGACTGCTACGATAATCCGACCTACTCGGACGGCACGACCGGCGCGGTCTACGGCCAGTATCCGCCGCGCGTGAACGTCTGCCGCAAGCCGGGCGAGTGGCAGACCTACGACATCATCTGGCAGAATCCGCGCTTCGACGGCGAGAACCTGGCGACGCCTGCCTACGTCACGGTCCTCCTGAACGGCGTCCTGCTGCACCATCACCAGCCGCTCCTCGGCCCCACCGGCCACCGGAATCGGCCGCCCTACGTGCCGCA
>DATGJU010000453.1:0-2683 GCA_035295045.1 Chthonomonadaceae bacterium | reverse complement strand
CTCCATTTTTTCCGTGCTGTTTCGTGTATATCGTGGACGATAGACCTGAAGCGCTGAGATGGTCAGGCTCGATCCGCCTATCGTAACGCTGACGACGGACTTCGGGCACGCCGACGTGTATGTCGGCGTGATGAAGGGCGTGATTCTGGCGATCGCGCCGCGGGCCCGGCTGGTCGACCTGACGCATGAGGTCGGCCCGCAGGCGATCGAGGAGGCCGCGGTCAAGCTGGAGGCGGCCGTGCCCTACTTCCCAGACGGCACGGTCCATCTGGTCGTGGTGGACCCCGGCGTCGGCGGCGACCGGCGCGCCCTGATCGTGCGGACGGCGCGCTGCGTCTTCGTCGCGCCGGACAACGGCGTCCTCGCCGAAGCGCTTCGGGCCGACCCGCCGCTGGAAGTCGAGGCAATCGACGAGGCGGCGCGGCCCTGCCTGCTTCCGAAGATGAGCGCCACCTTCCATGGCCGCGACCTGTTCGCGCCGGTGGCGGCGCGGCTGGCCCTCGGCGCGCCCCCGTCGCAGTTCGGCCGCCCACTCGCCGCCTCCGAGATCGTGACGCTGCCCGGGTCGGCGCCGGCGCTCGACGGCGACGCGCTGCGGATCCCGGTCCTGTACGCCGACCACTTCGGCAACCTCGTAACCGCGCTGCGGCGGACGGAGTGGGATGAATCGGCGTGGGCTTCCGCGGACCCTGCGACGGTCGCATTCGAGGTCGGCGCCTTGCGCTGGTCCGGCATCGTCGCGACCTACGCCGCCGTCCCCGTCGGCGCGCCGCTCGCCTACTGGGGCAGCTCCGGCCGCCTGGAGATCGCCGTGCGCAACGGCAGCGCCGCCGCGGCGATGGCGCACACAAACGGAGAAGTCGCAATAGATAGGCCCACTGATCACGGCGCCAACAAAAACGCGTCCCGATTGCGTGACAGTTAGCAAATCGTTTGGTAGTATTGCAGCAAGGCATTAGTTCGCCTGCCTTTCACCGTGGTTTTCGCTCTTTCTGTGGACCTGCAGAAGAAAGGATCGCTGCTGCAATGATTCTCCGTTTACCCCCCCCGCGAGAGTCCAGCGCTTTGAGCGCAATCTCAGAGCCTCTGGCGCTCTCGGGCCGCTGATCGGACTGCTCGCCATCGTCATGCTGTTCGCCGCCCGTCCTGCGGTCGCCGGCCACTACGACGTCGCCTATTCCGGCGGCACGTGGGACATCGCATCGGCGAGCGGGCCGTACCAGTACGGCTCCTACGGCTTCGGCTACGACATCTCGGACACCGACACGCCCGCATTCGCTCTATGTTCCGGCACGATCACGGCGACTTGTACTTGGGCGCCGGACTTCGATGGTGACGACCCGCCCGCCTCCTGCATCGTGGCGGAAAACACCTCCGTCTCGGCAAACTGGGACACGCAGGAAACCTCCGGCGGCTACGTCGCTCCCTCCGGCACGGCGACCGTGGACAGCGGTCTGCCGGAGGTCTATTCGTCTTCGAGCTCCGGCGACACGTCCGGCTACGCGTCCAAGTCCGGCTATCGGATCACTGTGCAGAGCGGAGCAAGCTTTACAGTAAGCTGTTCGCCGGACGCTTATGCCTATACCGCGACGGGACCGGCGGAAGCCAACGTAATGTACGTCGTGTTTGCGACTCCGGTAACAGTTCAGCTCACCGGAACGACAACGTTCGGTGGCAACCAGAACATCCTGATCGGACAGGGGATCTTCGCGAGCTTGAACACAGGCGACTATGCACAGGGCCCCTGGACATGGACAATCAGCGGAGACCCATTCGACGGCTTCCAGGTAGACGAGAACAATCCGACCAGCGGTCACGCCATCGAGCTCGCCTCCGTGCTCGACCCTGATCAGATGCACCGCGGATACGTCTCCTACTACTACCGCTCGTATGGCGGCGCACCGGACTTGGCAGAAAAGCACGCACCGTCCACTGTGAGGTGCACGGCAACAGCAACGGATGGGGCGGGCCATGCGCTTGTTGTGACCGGCCAGGCCGTGGTCAACGTGTGGCAGCCCTCGCATCTGGTAACCACGGTCGTGGGACACTGGTTCATAGGGCTCGTGCCGAATGTCGGCACCGTGATACAGGTCGGTATGGATGACGGGACGAACGGCGTGAAGTGGACGACCAAAGTTACCACCCCGCTTCAGTTCGTTGGCGCCGGCGCGACGGGCTTGGCAACCGGCGCCTGGGCCAATGCGCAGCTCATTCGGCCGACGGTCTCGCACGTCACGAACGCGGGCGTAACCGAGATCTCGTATAACGGCGTCGAGGGTCTGGACCACGACTTCCCGTTTCGAGGCGGTACATATCCCTCAGACGGGACGGAATCCACGCAAAGCGACGCACCCGGCGAAGTGCTGAACGATGGGTGGGCCAGCGCGAGCTATTCACTCCCGGCCAAGACATACACGCTCTACCAGCCGCCGCCCGGAGGCGGCGGGCTTGGCGTCACCTGGGTCGCTCTCCATAAGCTGGAATGGATCGTCAGCGCGAAGGCGGTCAACAACAACGGCTGGAGCCTTCTCACAGATCCTGCCGGCACAGCTCCTCCCGTCAACGGCCCCGTGGTAGCGATTACGGCGGACGCGCCATTCCAGACTCTGCCGGAGTGGTTCCGGATCTTTAACTAGCGCCGAGCGCGCATAGCCGCAAGGATACTACGATGAAAGCTAGAATA
>DATGJU010000452.1:0-5893 GCA_035295045.1 Chthonomonadaceae bacterium | reverse complement strand
AGTGAAGGACGCGCTCAATGCGCTCTCGGCCGGCCGCAGCGAAACGAAGAGCTACTCCTTCAACCCGAAGGGCGCGGGGCCGACCGCCTTCGGCGCGATCTGCGGCGGACGCGCGGAGATATTCCTGGAGGTGATCGTGCCGAACGACCGGCTGCTGATCGTCGGCGGGGGCCACTGCGGCCGGGCGCTCGCCAAAATGGCCGCCGGCCTGGACTTCTCGATCGTTGTCGCCGACGACCGGCCCGAATTCGCCCGGCCGGAGCTCTTCCCCTACGATGCGGTCGAGACGGTGCTCCACCTGCCGCCGGACTATTGCGGACTGCCGGAGCCGGACAGCCGCACCTACGTCGCGCTCGTCAGCAAGGGCTTCGTCACGGATGAGGCGGCGCTGCGCCGCGTCCTGCCGTCGGCCGCCGCATATATCGGAATGATCGGCAGCCGCCGTAAGCGGGACGTGGTCTTCGACGCCCTGCGCGCCGACGGCGTCAAGGATGAGGAGCTGGCGCGCGTTCACGCCCCCATCGGCATCGAGATCGGCGCGGAGAGCCCGGAAGAGATCGCAGTGAGCATCCTCGCCGAGATCATCGCGGTCCGCGCGAGGAACCGGCAAAGCGGTTCCGGCGGGCGGACCGATACGGCGCGCCAGCTAAACGAAGCAGACGAAGCAGGCGCCCTGACCGGCCGGTTCGAGTGACGCGCCGCCCTCCCGCGCCATGACCACGATAGCAGCTAAAGCCCACCCACCCCATCACCCCTTCACCCCCTCACCGCATCACCCCCTCACAACCGCCGCCATCATCCTCGCCGCGGGACAGTCCCGCCGGATGGGCCGGCTAAAGATGCTCCTGCCGTTCGGCGACCGTCCGATGCTCGCGCGGGTGATCGAGTCGCTTGCGGTCTGCAGCGCCGTCGGTCCGATCCTCGTGGTCACGGGTCACGCGGCGGAGGAGATTCGGGACGCCGTCGGCGAATATGATGCCGTGCGCTGGGTCCATAATCCGGACCACGCGGCCGGCGGCATGCTCTCCTCCGTCAAGGCAGGCGTCGCAGCGCTCCCGGAAGGCTGTCCCGCGTTTTTTCTCGCGCTCGGCGATCAGCCGCTGGTCCGCAGCGCCACGCTGGACGCGCTGGCCAATCGTTGGGACGCGGAATCCAGGCCGATCGCCATCCCGACCTATGAAGGCCGGCGCGGCCATCCGGTACTGATCTCTGCGCGCTTTGCCGGCGAGATACTGGCTCTAGGCGAGACGGAAACGCTCAAGACGCTTATAAATCGCCACGAGGATCTGATCTCAGAATCGGTGGTGGACGATCCTGGCGCCGTATCGGACGTAGATACGCCGGACGAGTACGAGAGGGCGCTCGCGTTGTGGCGAGAGATGAGTGGCCCGCGCAATGGAAGCAGCTGAAGCGCCGCGTTAACCGTTGAACTAGCGGAAGACGTACGGCTCGATCGAGAACCGGCATGCCGCCGCAGCTTCGTATCTGGGAGCGGCTGAGGCGGCTCCATTGGGTCCGCGCTATGCCGGGCTTCGCTGCGAGTGAACGAACGGGACGGCTGTTCGTGAAGTCGAGATTCATCGGGTAAGATGCAGGTTAGATTTGACCGCTGCCATGGGGGCGCCGAGCCCAGATTGGCAGCATCAGGAGTCTCAGTCAATGGCGGATAAGAGGGATGAACAGGGCGCCGATCCCGGCCTGAGCCGGCGGCAGTTCCTGCGCGGCGTCGGCGTGGTCGGCGCCGGCGCGGGGCTGGCGGACGAGCTGCTGGGCGGCGAAAAGGCCGAGGCCGCGCCGCTGAGCCAGGCGCCCGCCGGCGCGATACTCAAGCCAGGCATGCAGAAGGTCACGCTCAACGTGAACGGCGCCGACACGACCATGGAGGTCGAGCCGCGCACGACCCTTCTCAACGCGCTGCGCAACCACGCCGATCCGCCGATCACGGGGCCGAAGCTGATATGCGACCAGGGCGCGTGCGGCGGCTGCACGGTGCTCCTGGACGGCAAGACGATGTACGGCTGCATGCTCCTCGCCGTGGACGCGGTCGGACGGAAGGTCACGACCGTGGAGGGCCTCGCGCGGGACGGCAAGATGTCGCCGGTCCAAGAGGCGTTCGTCGAAAAGGATGCGATGATGTGCGGCTTCTGCACGCCCGGCTTCATCATGTCCGTGGAGTCGCTACTTCAGACGAACAAGAATCCATCGCTGGAGCAGATTAAGGCCGCTTGTTCCGGCAATGTCTGCCGCTGCGGGACCTACCCGCACATTTTCGAGGCCGCAATGGCCGCCGCGGCGAAGATGCGAGGAGGCGCGTAACATGGCGCAGCAGCAGAAGCCCAAGATGAAAAAGATCAAGACCGTGAAGGACGTCAACGGCGTCCCGACCGAGGTCGAGATCGAGGTTCCCGATACCGGCGGCCCGACCTGGGGTCCGCGCGGCAGCCACACCCTCCTCAACCATGACATCGAGCGCGTGGACGGGCCGGCAAAGGCGACCGGCGCGGCCAAGTACACCTACGACGTTCGCGTGCCAGGCATGCTCTACGGCCGGGTCCTTATGTCCCCGCACGCCTGCGCCGACATAACGTCAGTCGACACGTCAGCGGCGGAGGCGATGCCGGGCGTCAAGGCGGTCGTAACGCTAAACGACAAGCAGGTCAAGTACGAGGGCGACCCGGTTGCCGCCGTCGCCGCCATCACGCCCGAGATCGCGGAGGACGCGGTCCGGACCATCAAGGTCGCATACAAGAAGCGGCCGCACGCCGTCACCTACCAGCAGGCGACGAAGGCGGGAGCGCCCGCCGTCTACCAGAACGCGCCGGACAATGTCCGCAAGCAGGGAGGCAGCGGCGACCGCGCGAAGGCCGAGGCCGCGCTCATGACCGCCGACGCAACGGTGGAGCGCGAGTTCGTGATCGGGATGCAGCACCACGCCTGCCTCGAGACGCACGGCGTCATGGTCGACTACACGGGAGGCGACACGGCCACGGTCTACGCTTCGACGCAGGGCACGTTCACCATCCCGAACGATGCCGCCGGCGCACTCGGCATGAAGGTCGAGAAGATCACCGCGATCGTCGAGTACATGGGCGGTGGCTTCGGCAGCAAGTTCGGCATCGACCTGCCGGGCCAGATCGCCTGCCGGCTCAGCAAGAAGGCGAACGCGCCGGTGCGGCTCATGCTCAGCCGACCGCAGGAGTTCCTCGCCGCCGGCAATCGGAACGGCGCGCTCCAGCGCGTCAAGGCCGGCGCCTCCAAGGACGGCAAGCTGGTCGCCATGGTCGCCGAGCAGTACGACCTCGGCGGACTCGGCGAGGGCGGTCTGGCGGGCCTCCCGTATATCTACCACGTCCCGACTGTCTACCAGGAGTCCAATTCGCTCCACACGAACCAGGACAGCTCGCGAGCCATGCGCGGCCCCGGCCATCCGCAGACCTCGTTCGCCATGGAGTCAATCATGGACGACCTGGCGGCGAAGATCGGGATGGACCCGATCGAGTTCCGCAAGGCGAACACGGGCGACGCCTTCTACCACCGCCAGCTCGACACGGCGGCGAAGGAGATCGGCTGGGAGCGCCGGCCCAAGACGCCCGGCGGCGGCACCGTCTATGGCCCGTACAAGTCGCTGAAGCGCGGCATGGGCTGCGGCGCGGCGACGTGGGGCGGCGGCGGCCGCCCGGAGTGCCAGGTCGACGTGTTCGTCAAGCAGGACGGCTCTATCGCGGTCCAGGTAGGCACGCAGGACCTGGGCACCGGCTCGCGCACCTACACGGCTGCTATCGTCGCGGAGGAGATGGGCCTGCCGGTGAAGGCGGTAGAGACGCGCATCGGCAACAGCAAGTACGGCCAGGCGAACGCCAGCGGCGGCAGCACGACCACCGCGTCGCTCGCGCCCGCCGTGAAGGTAGCGGCGGTCAACGCAAAGGGACTGCTGTTCGCCGCCGCCGCGCCGATGCTCGGCGTGAAGCCCGAAGAGCTCTCCGCCGCGAACGGCAAGCTGTTCGTCACCGCCGATCCGAACAAATCGATGACCTGGAAGCAGGCCTGCGCAACGCTGGGAGCGGCCGGCATCTCCGCGCGCGGCGAGTGGAGCAGCGAGCTTGCCGGCAACGGCGTCCATGGCGTGCAGATGGCCGAGGTCGAGGTGGATACCGAAACCGGTCACGTGCGAGTGCTCAAGATGGTGGGTGTGCAGGACTGCGGCCTCGCGCTCAACCGCCGGGCCGTCCAAAGCCAGCTCAACGGCGGCATGATCCAAGGGCTGGGCTATGCGCTGCTGGAGGAGCACTGGGTGGACGAGGCCACCGGCTGCATGCTGAACCCGTCGCTGGAGGAGTACAAGCTGCCGGGAGCGATGGACATGCCGGAGATGGTATCGCTGATCGACGACGGCGACACGCGCGAAGTGGTGATAGGCATGGCGGAGCCGGCCGCGATCCCCGGCGCCAGCGCCATCGCCAACGCCGTCTTCAACGCGTGCGGCGCGCGCATCACGTCCCTGCCCATCACGCCGGACAAGGTGCTGACAGCGCTGAATGCGAAGGCCTGAATAGGTAGTCAGGCACCCAAGTGTTCGGGTATCCAGGACCGTCCGCCGTGCGACGTGCCCTCCCGAATACCTGAATACCTGAACACCTGAAGGCCTGAGGACCTGAATACCCGGAGTTACCCATGAGCATGAACTCTTTCGAGCTGCATAACCCGACGACGCTGCCGCAGGCGATCGCGCTGCTGGACGCGAAGGACACCGACAATCGCCGTGTGCGGCTGATGTCCGGCGGGCAGGACCTGCTGACCGAGATGAAGGAGCGGCTCGTCGAGCCGGAGTCGGTCGTCAACCTGAAGCACATCCCCGGCCTCGACGCGATCAGCTACGACGCGCGCACGGGCCTGAGCATCGGCGCGCTGGTCAAGGTGGCGGATGTCGCCGACAGCGCTGCGGTACGGACGCACTTTCCGGCGCTCTCGATGGCCGCCGACGTCATCGGCTCGCCGCAGATCCGGCACGCGGGCACCATCGGCGGCAACCTGTGCCAGCGGCCGCGCTGCTGGTACTATCGCAATGAGAACATCGTCTGCCTGAAGAAGGGCGGCGACCGCTGCTACGCGCTCGGCGGCGAGAACAAATACAACGCGATCCTCGGCGGCGGCCCGTCATACATCGTCCACCCGTCCGACACGGCGACGGCCCTCGTGGCGCTTGGCGCCAGCGTGACGATCCAGGGGCCGCGCGGCTCGCGGACGGTCCCGTTGGAGAAGTTCTTCGCGCTGCCGACCGTGCGCGTCAGGCACGAGAATATTCTGCAGCCCAACGAGATCGTAACGCACGTGCTCGTCCCGAACTCGCCGCTGGCGGCGCGCAGCGTCTACCTCAAGTTCCGCGAGAAGACCTCGATGGACTGGGCGATGTCGGCCTGCGCGGTCGCTCTGCAGCTAACCGCCGGACGCGTGGCCGACTCGCGCATCGTGCTCGGCGGCGTCGCGCCGATCCCATGGCGCGCGCCCGGCGCCGAGTTCCTCCTGAAGGGCCGACAGCCGGATGCGGCAACGCTGAACGCGGTGGCGAACGCCGCGCTGAACGGCGCCGTACCCCTCGCGCACAACGCCTACAAAATTCCGCTCACCAAAACGCTCGTCCGGCGGGCGATCTTGCAGGCCGTGGGTTAGGGTGTTCGGCGTTGGAGGTTTGGTATTGGCCCGGCGACTGAAGCCGCGCCTGTGAAGACAGTGGTCCGCCTGCGCGGACACCGGCGGTCGGGTATCGCGGTCCGCGCAACCGTACCGTCGGGCGGGTTTGTCGGCGGAGGCCGACGACTGTTTTGTCAGCCGCGACTTTAGTCGCCAGGCGCCGACATTCCGGCCGACCGCTAAACCCTCACCGGCGGCAGGTCCT
>DATGJU010000451.1:0-5731 GCA_035295045.1 Chthonomonadaceae bacterium | reverse complement strand
CGTCCCCTCCTCCATGGTCGATCCTAACTGCGGCATATTGAAAACGTGCGCCATTATGCTTGGACTCTCCACGCCCCACGCCCCCTGCGGGCGGCCGCGGCTTCCGCGACGCGCTCACCATTCGACGCCTCGCAATCGGTTTCCTCTGCGCCGGCCGTGCCTTGACAGACCTCGCCTGGCCGCCTATAATCTGTGGATACCCATGACTGCTGCAATGCGTACCGATTTGTCCCGTTTTGAGGTGCGTTTACGCGCTGCCGGCCAAGGATGCGTGACCTATGCCTGTCGATCCGACTGTACTGCGCACGGTGCGCCTGTTCGACGGAATGCCCGCGGATCAGTTCGCCCTGATTTCCGAGCGAGGGCGTCTGCGCGCCTATAAGCCGGAGACGTACGTCATCAACCAGGATGATACCGGCGAGACGCTCTTCCTGATCATGAAGGGCATCGTCAAGGTGTCGCTGACGCGCCCGGACGGCCGCGAGGTATTTCTGGCGGCGCTTGCGCAGGGCGACCATTTCGGGGAGCTGAGCCTGATCGATTCGAAGTACCGCTCGGCCAATGTGGTCACGCAGGAGGATACCATCCTGCTGCTGCTGGACCGCGCGCTGTTCGACCAGCTCACGCACTGTCGCCAGTTCATGCTCAACTTGCTCGCCAGCCTGGCGGCGCGCTCTCGACGCGGCAATGAGCGGGTGGCGAACCTGGCCACGATGAGCGTCCAGGGCCTCGTGGCCCATCACATCCTGGAGTTCGCCCAGCTCTACGGCCAGCGCACGGGCGGCGGCACGGACATCACGATCCCCATTCGCATCACGCAGAACGATCTCGCGGACGTGGTTGGCGCCTCACGCGAGCGCGTGAACCACGTGATGAAGCACTTCAAGGAGAGCGGCAGTATCTCCGTGAACGGCCAGTACCGCATCACCGTCCACCGCGTAGCCGACCTCCGCCGCTGCGTCGAGCTGCAGTAGCTGGTCGCTGGTAGTCAGTAGTCAGTAGTCGGTAGCTCGCAGTCGGCAAATGCATTAGCCAGCTACCAGCTGCCAGCTACCGCGTTTCTTGACACCTGCCCGCTGGCCCGTGTATACTCAGGCAGGCCGCCGGGACTGTCGCGGGCGGCGATGGGGGATCGTCCAGCGGCAGGACAGCGGTCTTTGGAGCCGTTAACCGTGGTTCGAATCCACGTCCCCCAGTCCATCGCTTGACAGGCCGCGCCGGACCGTGCCATACTGTTCGCCGTGTGTAGATCGTAATATCCGTTTCGCTCACCGCAGACAGCCGGCGTCCAAATGGACTTAATTCCCACAAGGGGGCCTGCCGAGGTCGAGTCGAATCCAGATAGCGTCCTCCGGCTGCCCATACGGGTGGCCCAGCCGCCGGGATTCGCCGCCTGCGCAGTGAGCGCTCAGGCCGAAGGCCCGGCATTTTGCCGTCAGCCCTCCGCCCGTGCGCTCGCCTCGCTCTCCGTGTGCTCAGAAACGCGCCGTGCACGAGTCCCTGCGACGGGAATCCGAGGCATGGAGGGCGTCCGCGCTGCGGCCGACCTCGTGCGGTAATTGCCCGGAGCCGGGCGTCGTTCGCGGTACATCCGTTGTCGAATGTGAGGGAACCCTATGCCCAACCCCCAGAAAGAGGAGACCGTGGCCGGGCTGCGCGAGCTGATCGCCGGCAGCAAGGGCGCGATCCTCACCGACTACCGCGGCCTCACCGTCGCGGAAGTGACTACGCTGCGCAGGAAGCTGCGCGAATCGAGCGCCGAATACCACATCGTCAAGAACACCCTGTTCCGGCGGGCGCTCGGAGGCGAGATCAGCCCGGAGCTCGACAAGCTCCTCTCCGGCCCGACAGCGATCGTCTTCGCGCAGGAGGACATCGTCGCGCCGGCCAAGGCGATGCTCGACTTCGCGGCCGCCGCGAAGAAGCCGGACGTCAAGGTCAAGGGCGGCTACCTGGACGGCAAGGTCTACGACCTGGCCCAGGTCACGACCATTTCGAAGCTGCCCCCGAAGCCGCAGATCATGGCGCAGATCATCGGTTCCATCAACGGACCGGCAAGCAGTCTCGTCGGAACGATCAACGCCGTGCTTTCCGAGCTGGTCCGGACGGTTCAGCTGATTGCGGACCAGAAGGCCGGCGCCGGCGCGGCGGAGGCCTGATCTTCCGGAACTTTGCAGACGCAGTAACTCACAAGAGGAGAATCCAAGTGGCAATTACGATTGACGATATCGTCGAGAGGTTCAAGACGATGACGCTTCTGGAAGCTTCGGAGCTTTCGAAGCAGCTTCAGGAAGTGTTCGGCGTGTCCGCGGCGGCGCCCGTGATGATGGGCGCGCCGGTCGCGACCGGAGGCGGTGACGGCGCCGCGCCGCCCGTCGACGATACTCCGACGAGCTTCGACGTGGTCATGACCTCGTTCGGCGAGAAGAAGATCAACGTGATCAAGGTCGTGCGCGAGATCACCGGCCTCGGCCTGAAGGAGGCCAAGGACCTGGTCGAGGGCGTCCCGTCCAAGGTGAAGGAGGGCGTGAACCAGGACGACGGCAAGGCGGTCGCCGCCAAGCTGGAGGCCGAGGGCGCGAAGGTGGAGCTAAAGCCCGCCGCGTAGTAATGCTGAGCGGGTGATGGGGTGAGAGCGTGAAAGGGCACCAGGCCGCTGGTTGCAGGCCAGAGCCGCGACATCACTGGCTCACCCACTCACCCAATCACTCCCTCACCGTAACACGAACCCCGCCGCCCCGCTCGTGAGCCGCTTCATATCCGGGCCGACGGGGATCATGGTCGATTCGGTCGTGTAGCGCGAGCCGTCCTTGCGCTGTATCGTGAGCTGGAACGGCTCGATGATCACCCTGTCCTTGGCGTGCGCGCGGTCGTACAGCCGCTTGACCTCTTGCGCCGTTTCGATGCGATAAATGAACGGCGCCTTCACCGTGTAGCTGCCCGGCGCCGGGTTGTCCAGCGATGGGTAGCTCTCCAGCCCCTTCGGGACGTTGCTGTTCGGCCCCAACGGCTTCGGCTTTTCTCCCAGAACGAACCCCGTGTGCTGGACTACGATGGTCTCTCCAGCCTTCAGAGTGAGAACGAACGCCGGGTCGATCCCCGTGAGGAACACGCTGTGCATAGGCAGAACCCTGGCGGGATCGCTTGCCTTGCGCACCTCCGGCTGCTCCTCCGTGTAGAGCCGGTATCCGAAGGCGAGCGAGATGTCTTTGTCCGTCACGTTCCGGATGTAGCAGTCCAACTGGACGCGGTCCCCGGCTTCGAACGCGCGCCGCGCCCCGGAGATCCGCGCGCCTGCCAGCAGTCCGTCGGCTGCGTCGCCCCAGGCGATGCCGGCATCGGCGGCCGGCTTCGCGGCGGTTCTGGCGGGCAGCTGCTGCGCCGCTCCCTTCGCCCGCGCCTCCGGCCCGGCCTTCTGGCCGGCCCTCGCGCCGCCGCCGCCAGGCGCGGAGACAGTCCCGGCGCGCGGCCCGTCGCCCGGCAGTCGAGCGCCGCTGCCGGCACTCGCGCCTGAGTTCGGCGGAAGCGCCGACGCGCCTCTGGCCGGCATGCTGCCGACATCGATCGTGATCCTCGGCGACGCCGCCTGCGACAGCCAGGCCTCATCCGGCGCGAACACGCGGAACGGCCGGACCTGGATGGAGATCCTGCCCGGCGTGACAAAGGCCGTCGGCTCCGTGACCACGCTGTCGCCCGTGGCGGCGAAGGCGAGCGTGACGGGCCGTACCGGGAGCTCCAGCTGCTCTCCGGCCGCGAGCCGGAGGACGGTCGTCGCGGCTTCGCCGGCGGGCGCCGAAGGCGAGACGCTCACGCTGCGGCCGTTCGTGGTGATCGCAGACCAGTAGAATGCGTTTCGCGCCTCGTTCCCACTGAGGTCGGACAGGAGACGAAGATCGATCGGGCCGACGCCCGTGCTGCGGACCAGAACGTGCAGTGTAAGCTTCTGGCCCAGCGTGAGGTTTCGCGGAACTTCAAGCGTGTCGATCCCGACCTGGAGGCCGTGTATCTCGCGCCCCCACGCGATCCTTCGGGGCCGCCACAGCTTCTGGCCGTCCGCTTGCACGGGTCTGGCAGGCGTCGCGAGGCCGCCCCCTGCCGCTGCATGGTCGTCCGCGGCACTGCGGGCGTGCGCTGGGGCGAGGCCGGCAGCGCAGAGAAGGGCGCCGGCCGCTACGCAAACCATAGCGGCGGAGGGTCGCCTGAATCCGGCCCGGCCGCGGCGGACTCGCGACACGCGGGCTAGTGTCCGCTCACTCACGCCTGACTTGATCACCGTTCCAGCCTCCCTTTGCAGTCGCCGGCTGCCTTGAATCGTGCGCTCTCGACGCACGGCAATTGGACGTGTGGGACGCGTAAGGGGTTACGGAAACGAACTGTCGGGCGCGACGGAATGAGTGTAAGCGCCTTAGAGCACGGCCGCGGCGACGGTTTTGACGATCTCCGCCGTCTCCCGCGCCAGGTCCGCCAGCTTTACCGTGTGATATCCCGCGACGCCGGTGTGCAGCGTATCGTGGATCGGGTCGATCCAGCGGGCGGGCAGCGCGGCTCGGCCGTGCAGGATGCCCAGTATGGAGCCGACCGTGGCGCCGTTGCAGTCGGTATCGAAGCAGGTCTGGACGGCACGGCAGATGCTCTTGCCATAGTCGCGCTCGCCCCAGAGCAGGCCGATCGCCACGATCATCGCGTTCGAGATGGTATGGCACCAGTCGTGCGCCCGGTCCTCTTTCCACATCTCGTGGACGCGGTAGGAGGCGGTATCGTAGTCGATCTCAAGCTCGTGCCACTCCAGCACGCTCTCGATCGCGTCGGCGAGCCGTGACTTCGCGGGGATTTCTGCCAGCCCGGCACGGATGATCGTCGGGATGTCAGGCGTGACGAAGGCGGCCGCCGTCATGGCCGCCGCCCACATCTCGCCGTAGATGCCGTTCTTGACGTGCGAGATGCTCGCGTCGCGCCACGCGAATTCGGCGGCCAGCTCCGGATTGCCGGGCGCGGCGTAGCCCCAGAAGTCGGCGCGGATCTGCGCGCCGATCCACTCGCGATAGGGGTTGCGGTGCGCGGCGGACGCCGGCGGAGGAACGAGCAGGCAGAGGTTGCGGTAGGCGACGCGCTCGGCGGTGCAGGTCCGAAGGATCGGGATGTTGTTCAGCCAGAATGTCGCGACGTCGGCCGGCGTGAAGGCGGGCCCGTACCGCTTCAAAATAGCCAGGCCGGTCGTGGTGTAGTTGGTGTCGTCGTCCTCCGGCATCGCGTCGACCAGGTCGACGAACGTGCCGCCCGCACTCGCGTCGCGCATCTGGTACTTTTCACGCGCCTCCGGCGTCGCCGCGTCGTATCGGAAGTAGTCGGAGAGCGGCCAGCGGCCCAGGTCCTTCAGGTAGCCCCACATCCGGTCGCGCCGCCAGCCCTCCACCGGCTTGCCGAGCAGGCACCCGCAGCAGCGGCCGGCCCAGGCGCCGTAGAGCCGGTCCGCCAGCTCCGGCTCGGAAAGCGCAAGAGCGGGCAGCGCCGGCCGGTCCGAGGGCCGCGCCGCGCGGATCGCTTCCAAGTCCGAGGGCTCGTCGAAGGCGAAGCCGGCCCGCAGCGGCAGGCGAACGGTCGCATCGAGCAGCGATTCGGCGGCCGACTGGCTGGCCGGGTCGCTCAGATCGAGCGCCAGTACGCGCTCAAACTCGGCCGTGACGGAGGCGAGGTCGCGGCCCTCCTCCTCGCACTGCCGCCGCTCGGTTTC
>DATGJU010000450.1:0-5902 GCA_035295045.1 Chthonomonadaceae bacterium | reverse complement strand
TGCTGCGCGCACTCGCCCACGACGTAGATGTCCGGGTCGCCGATCGACTGCATCCGATCGTTCACCACGATCGCGCGCTCGACGGCCAATCCGCACTCCCTGGCAATCTCCGTGTTCGGCGTGATGCCCGCGCTGATAACGACCATGTCGCAGTCCAGGGCATCGCCGGTCCGGAACGCGACACCCCGTACGCTTTCGGCGCCCAGCACTCGCACGATGGACGTGTCCAGGTGGACTTGAACACCCATCCGCTCCATCGCCGCCTTCAGGACCGCTCCGCCGTCTTGATCGAGCTGATTGTTCATGAGCCAGCCCACGTTATGGACGACATGCACCTCCACGCCGTAGTTCATCAGTCCGCGCGCGGCCTCCAGGCCCAGCAGCCCGCCGCCGATCACCACGGCCTTGCGGCACTTGTCGGCATAGCCCGCTATCCTCGCGCAGTCGTCGATCGTCCGAAACACGAAGACACCCGGCTTTCCGGCGCCTTCCACCGACTCGAGCCCGTCGATCGGCGGAACGAACGGCCGGCTTCCGGTGGCGATGATCAGCTTGTCGTAGGCGAAGGAGCGCCCGCGGTCGTCCCGAAGGCTCTTACAGTCGCGGTCGATGCGCGTTACGCGCACTCCGGCGTGAAGCGTGATGCCGTTCTCCGCGTACCAGTCGAGCGGATTCAGGAATATGTCGTGCAGATCCTGAGCGCCGTTGAGCACGTTCGAGAGCAGTATCCGGTTGTAGTTTCCGTAAGGCTCGTCGCCGAACATCGTTATATCGAGCCGCTCGCCGCCGCCTCGCGCGAGGATCTCTTCGACCGCTCGCGCGCCGGCCATGCCGTTGCCGATCACCAGCAGACGTTGTCTATCCTTCATTGCAGGCCCCTTCCCGTCAGTTCCCATCGTCGAACGGCGTGCGTCACGATCCGGCCGGCTCCGGCTGTACATTGGGGAGCGCCGGCGCATCGGCGCGCGTCCGCGTCGCGGCCTCCCGCGCGACTCCTCCCGCCCCAAGCCACGAGCGCGTCCAGCCCGGCGCCACGGCGCGCAGCACGATCAGCGCCACGACGGCAATCGCGGCGAAGGCGAAAAAGCCGGTCGAGTAGGCGCCTGTCGCGTCGCGAAGGCTGCCCATAGCGACGTTGAGGTAGAAACCGCCGACGCCGCCTGCCGCGCCTACGAGACCGGTTATGACGCCGATGTCGCGCCGGAACCGTTGCGGCGCCAACTGGAACACCGAGCCGTTGCCCATGCCGAGGCAGCCCATCAGCACGAACAACAGGAGCCATGCCGCGGCGTAGTTCGAGGCCAGCAGGCCTACGCCGATCGCCGCCGCAACCACCACGGCGTACAGCAGCATGAGCATCCGGACGCCGCCGACGCGATCCGCGAGCGCGCCGCCCACCGGCCGGAGCAGCGATCCGGCCACGATGAACGGCCACGTCCACATCCCGACCGCCGCCTTGGGCGCATCATACTGGTCCACGAAGAAAGTGTTGAAAAAGCTGGACAGCCCGACAAATCCGCCGAACGTGACGAAATAGAGGATGCAGAACCACCATGTATCGGCCGTTCGGAGCACTGCGGCGAAATCGCGCAGGGTGGCAGGCTTTTTTCCGGGCTGCGACGGCGGCTCCTTGGCCATCGTAGCGAAGACGGCAAGTGTGACGAGCACGGGAATCGTGAGCAGGCCGAGTACGGCGTGCCAGCCCCACATGCGAGCCAGCATGGGCGCGAACAGGGTCGCGACCACGGTGCCGGAGTTGCCCGCGCCCGCAATTCCCATCGCGACGCCCTGAAGGTGCGGCGGATACCAGCGGGACGCAAGTGGAAGCGCGACGGCGAACGAGGCGCCCGCGAGACCGAGGAACAGGGCGATGAACAGAAGCGATGAGTAGGATCCGCCGAACTGCCAGCCGACGACGAGCGGCAGCAGCGTCGCGGCCAGCGAAATGACGCCGACGCGCTTCGATCCGAACCGATCGACCAGCAGGCCGAGCAGTACTCGCCAGAATCCGGCGGCCAGCAGCGGGATGGCGACGAGCGTCAGCTTGACGGACGCCGAGTAGCCGTTGGCGACTGGCTGAAACGCTGCGCCCGTCCTGGCGAGCGCCAGGGCCGGCTCGAGCGCGATCACGTTCTCGTTGGGATTGCCGATCGCCGAGGGGCTGAGCGCGATGCGGATCAGGCGCGATTTCGCGTTCACGGCAGACAGAGACGCAGGATCGGCATTGTCCAGCACATATTTTTCGACTGCGGTCACGCTCGATCGCGTCGCGGTGGACGGACCGCCGGGCTTGATCACCAGGTTGTAGGCGGTCTTCGGCTGATCCGCCTTGAGATGCGGGTTCTCGCGGACGGTTTGCGGACCGCGGACGAGCAGCGTGTACTGGCCCGCGCGCTCGACTCCGGCAAGGGGCGTTATCCGCAGGTTCTGGCCGGTGAGAGCCGGGTCGGTCGTAATGTACGGCATGAGCGCGCCCAGTATGACCCAGACCATGAACGATATGTCGAAGTGCAGGAACGCGCTGAAGAGCGACGGGGCGTGCCCGCCCGCCCTGAAATCGGCAAGACGCATCAGGATTCTCCTTGTGGACCGGGAATCGCCTCGGTTCTCCTACAGACATCGGGGATCGCCGCCGCCCCGCCATTCTCCAGGCCCTGTGACGTGGCGGGCTCTGTCCCGTCCGGAATGATCCTCGCGGCGCAGACCTTGAACTCCGGCATGCGCGAAACGGGGTCAAGAGCCGGGTTGGTGAGCAGGTTTGCGCTCCCCACGCCCGGCCAATGAAAAGGGGCGAACAGTGTATCCGGCCGAATAGTCGCGGTCAGGCGGGCCGTCATCACGGCTTCGCCGCGCCGGGTCGCGATCCGCACCCGCCGCCCGTCTTCGATGGCCAATCGTCGCGCCAGCTCCGGATGGATCTCCAGGCGCGGCTCCGGAGCGATGGCGTTCAACGCTTTCACGCGCCGCGTCTGTGTGCCGGACTGGTACTGCGCCATCACGCGTCCGGTAGTCAGATAGAGGGGAAACTCCGCGTCCGGCTCCTCGGCGGAGGGGCGGTAGCGCACGGCGCAGAACCGCGCGCGGCCGTCCTCCGTGGCGAATCGCCGCTCGAAGAGGCGCGGCGAGCCGGGATGCTCCTGCCCGTGCTCGCCGGCATCCGGACAGGGCCAAAAGACGCCGTCCTCCGCCTCGATCCGCCGCCACGTGATCCCGCTGTAGTCCGCGGCGCCGCCCGCGCTCGCGCGCCGCAACTCATCAAACACGGATTCAGGGTCGTCCGTAAAGTAGCGGCCGCGGCCCAACCGCCTGGCAAGCGCGGCCAGCAGCTCAAGGTCCGACCGCACGCCCTCCGGAGGCTGCGCGGCTCGGCGCCGGAGCAGAACGCGGCCCTCGAGGTTGGTCATCGTGCCCTCCTCCTCCGCCCACTGCGCGGATGGGAACACGACGTCGGCGAGCTCCGCCGTTTCGGACAGAAAGAGGTCGGATACGGCGAGGAACTCCAGCGATTTCAGCCGCTCCCGAACGTGGGCGGAGTTGGGCGCGGAGACTGCCGGGTTGGACCCGATGACCAGGAGGGCGCGCACGCTGGCGCGCGTCCGGTCCGAGCCCGCGGAGCGCGGCGCGTCGGCCGGACTGCCGAGTGAATCGAGCATCTCATAGGCGGACATTCCAGGGCCGGGAAGCTCGTCCGACTGGATGCCCCACACGCCCGCAACGTGCTCGCGGTCCGCCGCGTTATCGATTCGCCGGTAACCGGGAAGCTGGTCCGCCTTCTGCCCGTGCTCGCGCGCGCCCTGGCCGTTGCCCTGTCCCGTGAGGCAGCCCCAGCCGCTGCCCGGTTTGCCGATCATGCCGAGCGCAAGCGCCAGGTTGATGAAGGCGAGCGTGTTGTCCACGCCCTTGGCCTGCTGCTCCGGGCCGCGCGCGGTAAGGATCATTGCGCTCTTCGCGCGGCCCAGCAGGCGCGCGGCCTGCTCAAGAACCGCGGCCGGGACGCCCGTAAGCCGTTCCACGCGGTCCGGCCAGAACGATGCCGCATCGCGGCGCACAGCGTCGAAGCCGCGAGTGCGGTCGGCGATGAAATCGCAGTCCACCAGGCTATCGCGAAGGGCTATGTGGAGGAGGCCGATTGCAACCGCCATGTCGGTTCCGGGAGTAAGCTGAAGGTGAAGCGTGGAAGAGCGAGCGGTCGGGGTACGGCGCGGATCGACGACGATGAGCGAGCCGCCGCTCCGCTTCTGCGCCTCGAAGTACTGCATGATCGGCGGCATCGTCTCGGCCGGGTTGGCGCCGACGAGCAGTATCACCTCGGCGCGCGGAATATCTTCGAGCGGAAACGGAAGTCCCCGATCTATCCCGAACGCCCGGAGGGACGCGGACGCGGCAGAGGACATGCAGAAGCGGCCGTTATAGTCGATGTTCGGCGTCTGCAGGCCGACGCGGGCGAACTTGCCGAGGAGATAGGCCTTCTCGTTCGTAAGGCCGCCACCGCCGAACACGCCGATGGCCTCCCTACCGTGCCGATCCTGCACGCGCCGGATTTCCGCCGCCGTGCGATCCAGCGCGGCGTCCCAGCTGACCGGCCGCAGTGGCTCGCCCTTTGCGGTCCGCATGAGCGGCGCGGTGAGCCGGTCCAGCCGCGAGAGCAGCTCTGCCGCGCTCCAGCCCTTCTGACAGAGGCCGCCCTTGTTGGTGGGGAAATCGCGCACAGCGACCGAGACGGCGCCGTTGCGGACGACGAGGCGCATTCCGCACTGAAGCGCGCAGTAAGGACAGTGGGTCTCCGTGGCGGTCACCGTGTCCGGCGCCGGCGTGGCCGCCCGACGCCCAATCCTCTCGGCGTCCCCTATGCCGATGCGGTGAGTGGGTGTCATGATCTCGCACCGCCGTGGATCTCCAGCATGCCGACGTCGACGACGACGGCGCCCGAAACGCCGCGCGGCGCCGCGAAGCAGACGGCGATGCGCGTTCCGGCCGCGTGACTCTCGACGATGGCGAGCTCGACATGCGAATCGGACTTCGGACCGAGCGGAAAGTAGCGTGACGGGCGATCGTATACCGTCAGGGCCAGGCAGATGAGATCATCGGAGGCGTTGCCGGCGCGCAGGTAGACGATTTCCGCCACGTAACCTTCCGGCACCCGGTAAGCGAGGTCGTCGTGGAGTGGCGCCAGGTCGAAGATGCCTCGACCGGCAAAGGGATAGACGCCCTGAAGAAAGCGAGGCGTGGCCTGGCTTAGGCGAATCAGGGTCTCGCGCCGCGTTTCGCTGGTAAGAACGCGGGCGGCCTCAAATACAGGTTGTGGGAAAGTCATAAACGGCGATTCGCCTTCTCATAGCCGTAACGCATCGAGTCGCGTACGGTCGGGAGTAGAAGGCGGCATCGCCAACGAGGGGCAGCATTGCGGAATTTTGGCGCTTCAGGAGTCTTCTCCGAAGCGCAGGCCCACCGTGGCATCGTTGCGGTGTGGCGCGTACAGCCTGCATTATACCGCAGAATTGTTTCCGCAGTATTTCCGGCTCCGCGCTCCTGGGAATGTGTTGCGTTCGGCCCGCACCGCTTTCCGCCCCATCTCGCCGGATAAGGTAGACTAACTGGTCGGCAGAGGTATCAGTTCGATTATCGGGAGCGGTAAGCAGGCCATGGCGGACGAAAGCGGCGATGCGGTCGCGGCGCTGACGAACTGGGCGGGCAATATTCGATATAGCGCCGCGCGAATCCACGCTCCGGCATCGGTCGAAGAGGTGCGGCGGCTCGTTCCGCGCGTTCGCAAGGCGCGTTGTCTCGGCTCGCGGCACTCGTTCAATACCATCGCGGACTGTCCTGACGACCTTATCTCGTTAGAGCGGCTTGATCGCGTTCTCTCTATCGATACCGTCAGCCGGACGGTAACGATCGAGGG
>DATGJU010000449.1:0-15853 GCA_035295045.1 Chthonomonadaceae bacterium | reverse complement strand
GCGGGTCGGAGCTTCATGCGCCTCTTCATCTCACCTGGAGCTGCTACCAGCGGGAGGACGTGGCCTGCGGCGTCTGCGATAGCTGCGCGCTCCGCCTTCGCGGCTTCCAGCGCGCCGGCCTGGAAGATCCCATCCCCTACGCCATCCGCCCGGCCTACGACTGACAGCCGCAATCGAGCCGGCAGAGCTTCCGGTGCGCCGGAGACGCACTCGGCGCGAAAGTGCTCTTGGCCCTCCACGGGTTGGCGCGCGCCGCGCCGCCCCCGCCGCCCCCACCCGAACGGCGGCTGGCAGTCCGCGCCTACGGGAATTCGTAGGTGAATGCCACCTTTGGCGAGCAAGTCCACGCCGGAACCGCCAGCGGAACAATCGCCTCCGGATCGATCTCGATGCGGTCCGGGGCGCGGCTCATCGTTATCGAGAAGGGCGTGTCCCGGTCCGCCACGTCGAGGACGATCCGCGCGACCGCGCCGGACTTGGCAGTCGCAACAATGGGCAGCTTGAGCCGGTAGAGCTCGCCGGACTGCCGGATGCGCCCGGTGATCTGGTACTCCGCGCCGTCCCGGTGCGCGCTCACGTCCGCGATTCCGAGCCGCGCCGCACCGGGCCGCGTCAGCCACTCGTCGAAGAACCAGTGTAGATCCTTGCCGGTCGTTCGAGCGGCGACCGACTCGAATTCCTGCCAGTCGGCCGCTTCGCCGCGGCGGTGGCCGGCCGCGAAAGCCCGCATCGACGCGATCATCGGAGCCTGGCCGATCTCGTCTTCCAGCATCCGCAGCACCTGGGCGCCCTTGAGATAGCCCACGGCGTTCTCCGCTTCGTTCTCCGTGTCCGCGACCGCCACGATCGGTAGGTTTCCATAGCTCGTCTCGCTTCGCTTCCGCTCCGCGCGGCGCCGCGCAATCCCCGCCTGGACCGCCTGTTGGCCTACCGCGCCGGAGTCGTGCGATCGCTGAAACAGATCGTCCGAGTAGTTCGCGAATGCCTCGTTCCACATGGACGTGGTGTAGGTGCATGGTACGAGGCCGCCCCACCACGTGTGCGACAGCTCGTGCGGAACATACTCTGGGAGCGTGCGCGGCCCAAAGGTCGCAAAGGAGTAGGCCTCGAGTGCGCCGTTGAACGGACCGTTTGTCTCGACAATGGCATATCGGCTGTAGGGATACGGTCCGAACGAGGACTCGAAGAAGCCGAGGCTCGCCTCTAGCCGGTCCAGCGAGTCCCGCGCGGTGCGCTCCGCGACGGACGCCTTCGGATCGAGCATATACGCGTACAGTGTGCGGCCGCGCCACTTGCGCTGGAACTCGCGGTACTTGCCCATGTCCAGCGTGAAGTAGGAGACTGGGATTGTGTTGCGCCAGGTCGTCGTCGCGGTGCCGTCACCGTTGATCCGCGTCGGCCCGGGCTCGCCCTGCGCCACGGCGGTCCATCCGATGGGCGCGGTCGCCGTCAATGTCAGGGAAGCTGGCAGCCGCGCGATATTGGGGTACCAGTACGACGCGAGCACCGCCTCGTCCGGATGGATGAAGTCGCCGTTACTGTGGTTTGGGCTGCCGCTGTACTCCATCGCTAGCTGGAAGCGCTCGGCCGCGGGCGGCGCGAACACGACGACACCGCCCGCCTGCGCGTACGGGACCGGCAGGCCCGTTCCCGGGTCGTAGAGCGATGCCAGGCGATAGTCCTCGTTGAGCCGCAGTATGCCGTAGTCGATGCGGCCATCGCGATCTCCAGTGCGGGCGCGCTCCAGCGAGACAAGGTCGCGCACGGTCAGCAGCTTGCGCTGGAGGGACAGCACGGCGTTCATCATGTGATCGCGGATCCGCAGGTCGAAGGTCTCCGTCTCAGGTATCTCCGGTCCTATCCTCCACTCGCCAGAGTTGGGCACCACGACCCTGTAGACATGGTCGCCGTCGCTCTCGCAGGTATGATAGGAGTGGAAGACGAGCAGGAATCCGGACGGCCCGGAGTCCGCGCCGGGGATTGGCAGCGCGTCCGCGCGCCACGGATGCCCGCTGGTCTCGACCCAGCGGAAGGCGTCCGGCAGATCCACCGAGAGCACCGCGACGTCGCGGGCGCTGCGCCGGTTTACCGCGTCCAGCGCCAACTCCAGCAGCGCCGAAACCTGCCGCGGCACGGAACGCTGGACTGCCTGCTCCGAGCCTCTGCCCTCCGCGACGGCCAGCAGGAGGACGATCGCCAGCCCCGCCACCAGGCTCCGCCAGCCCGCGCCCGGCCTCCGCCGCAAAGGTCCATCGGCGCCGCCGCGCCCACACAGCCCGTCCCGTCCCACCATAGCCGCCATCGCCAGAATCCTCATCCCCGGTCACGCGCGATCTAATATTCCGCTCTGCCCACCGCGCACTTTCCCCAAATACGACGCCCGCCCGATTTTCGTTTAAACCCGCCACCCAAGCGCATTTACAAGCCCCACCACCCAACACCCAACACCCAACACCCAGCACGTTCCCCTCGTCCTACGGTATACTAAACCCACGGAGGACGAAAGTGAAGACTCACCCACCCGCGCGCCAGGAGGCGTGGCCCCGCTGCCCCGAGGCGTCGGAGTACTTCAGCACGCTCTTTCGCGCGTTTGCGGCGCACAATCCCGCAATCGCCGCGCTGTCCGACCGCCTCCTGACGAACGCCGGCGTGCCCCTCAAGAACCTGGTCGACCACTGGTCCGTCCCGCCGACGCACAGCCTGTGGATGGAGCTGGACGAGATCGGGCTGCGCCGTGTGGCCACCGCGGACGGCGACGCCGCCTGGGAACATCCGGCGGCGCGACTCCCGCGCGTCCGCATCGAAGACGGCTCGCCGGTCCGCATGGCGATCGCCGTCGACGACCTGCAGCTCTTCGCTGACTGCCAGGCCCTTCCCTCGCGCGGCCAGCATGGCGATCCCGACTCCGGCTACGAAGAGATACGATACCCGCAGGATAGCGGCGAGCTCGCGGTCCTCGTTCGGCGAGGCTACCTGGGCTTTCGCGCGGGCCACTGCAGCCCCGGCGAAGTCCGCGCCCTGAACGGCGTGCGGCAGGCGCTCCGCGCCCGCGATCGATCGAGCGATCCCGCCGAAATCGAAGAGCGGCTGCCGGCCCGCCTAGCCGCGATGGCGGACGATGTCGGACGGGATCGGCTCGTGGATGAGTTCTTCGCCGCCGAACGCGACTACTACATGCGGTCCAACTCCGCGGCACGCTGGCAGTATGGTCGTCAGCAGGAGATGGGCATCGGCTGGGCCAACCACGATCATCACACCTATCGCAGCTCCAGGTCCGCGTTTCGCGCGCTCATTCGGCTGTGGCTTCAGCTCGGCTTTGAGCCGCGGGAGAAGTTCTACGCGGGAGCGGAGGCCGGCTGGGGCGCGCAGATCCTGGAGCACCCCGTAAGCCGCGTCGTGCTTTTCTGCGACGTCGACATGGCGCCGCACGAGATCGGCATCGAGTTCGCCGACGAGGCGCTTCCCGACCTGCCTTCCGTCGGAACGATCGGCCTCTGGTGTGGCCTCCACGGCGAGAGCATCGGCCAGGCCGGCCTGCATCACCTGGAGGCGGAGTTCGACTTCGCCCGCGTTCGGGAGCAGCTAAAGGCCGCCGGCCACGGCGTGATGCCGCCCTTCACCGACCTGCCGATGCTCAAGCAGGCGTTTACCGAGCCGGAAACCTGGTCCGTGCCGGTCGAGCGAGCGTCCGCGCAGTATGAGCGCGGCCTCATCACGGCGGAACAGCGCAACCATTTCATAGAGCGCGGCGCGCCCGGCAGCCACCTGGAGATCCTCCAGCGCTGGGAGGGCTTCAAGGGCTTCAACAAGACCGGCATCGACGCAATCATCCGCGAAACCGACGCCCGCAACGCCAAAACTTGAAGTGCGGCGTTCGGTGGTCGGTGTTCGGTAGTAAGGACCTACCGGCAGCAGGCCCACCAACCACCAAACACCAAACCCCGGAACCCAAAGTGACACCAGGCAACTCAAACTTTATCGCGGGCCGCTGGACCGGCGCGCATGCCGGCGAAACGTTCGAGTCTCGTAATCCCGCGCGACTGGACGAGATCGTTGGCGTCTTCGCGCGCTCGCGGGCCGCCGACGTCGAGGCCGCAGCCGCCGCCGCCCGTAGCGCCTATCCCGACTGGCGGCGGACGCCTGCGCCCGCCCGCGCCGCCATTCTCACGCGCGCGGCCGGACTGCTGGAGCAGCGCAAGGAGCAGCTCGCGCGGCAGATGACGATCGAGATGGGCAAAGTCCTGGTCGAGGCGCGCGGCGACGTGCAGGAAGCAATCGACATGGCCCACTACATCGCCGCGTTCGGCCGCCTGCCCAACGGAAGCCTCGTTCCCTCTGAGCGGCCCGAAATCCTCTGCGCCGCGAAGCGCGTGCCGATCGGCGTGGTCGGCCTGATCACGCCGTGGAACTTCCCGATCGCCATACCGAGCTGGAAGATGTTCCCCGCCCTGCTGGCCGGCAACACCGTCGTATTCAAGCCGGCCGAGGACACGCCCGGACTGGCCGTCACGTTCGTGGAGATCCTGACCGAAGCGGGCGTGCCGCCAGGAGTGGTCAATCTCGTGACCGGCTACGGCGAAGAGGCTGGCGCCGCCGTTGTCGAGTCCCCGGCGATAGCCGTCATCAGCTTCACCGGCTCCACAGAGATCGGCCGCAAGATCGCGGCCCGCTGCGGCGCGCTGATGAAGCGTGTAAGCTGCGAGCTGGGCGGAAAGAACGCCATCGTCGTCGCGCACGATGCCGACATCGAGCTCGCCGTGAAAGGGGCGCTCTGGAGCGCCTTCGGCACAAGCGGCCAGCGCTGCACCGCGGCGAGCCGCCTGATCGTCGACAGACGCATCCATGCGGAGTTTCGCGATGCCCTGGTCGACCGAACGCGGGCGCTGAAGCTCGGCAGCGGCCTCGACGCGGCAACGGATGTCGGGCCGATTATCAATCGGGCGCAGCTCGAGCGCGTTCACGGCTACACGGAGATCGGCGAGGCCGAGGGCGCGAAGCTGCTTGCCGGCGGCAAGGTCGCCGGCGAGGGAGCGCTCGCCGCGGGCTGCTTCTACGCCCCGACGGTTTTCGACGGCGTGAGGCCGCAGATGCGGATCGCGCAGGAGGAGATATTCGGTCCTGTAACCGCGATCGTCGAAGCGGATGGAATCGACGAGGCGGTCGAAATTGCAAACGGAACGACCTACGGCCTTTCACTTTCTCTGTACACCCGCGATCTTCGCACCGCGATGCGCGCCGCCGAGGAGCTGGACAGCGGCATCGTCTACATTAACCTGCCGACCAGCGGCGCGGAGATCCAGCTTCCCTTCGGCGGCACGAAACAGACCGGCAACGGCCATCGCGAAGCCGGTTGGATGGCGATGGAATACTGCACCGAATGGAAAGCGGTCTACATCAACTACAGCGACTCGGGCGCTCTCGTCCGGGCGCAGATCGATACCGTCCCGCAGGGCGTAGAGAGTTGAGGGCGTCGTGGACCGCGACCAAGTCCTACAATGGAACGACGAAGGCCTCCTCGCCGAAGTCCTGGGATACGAAACCACCGAAGTCGCCGACAGGGCCCTCGCGGCGCACGTCGAAACACTTGCCGGCGCGCACTACCTCGACTTTACCAGCGGCATCGCGGTGCATGCGCTCGGCCATACGCATCCCAACGTCGTAAAGGCGATCCAGGACCAGGCGGCGAGCGTCATCCACACTTCGGACGTGATGCGGCACGCGCCGCAGCTTGCCCTGGCGCACTGGCTGCGGGAGAGGCTCGCCGCCGCCGTGCCCGGCGAGCCCTGGTCGGTCCAGTTCATGAACAGCGGCAGCGAGTCGATCGACGCCGCCGCAAAGCTCGCGCTGAAAGCGACCGGCCGGTCGAAGTTCATCGCGTTTCGGGGCGCCTTCCACGGCCGTACGCTTTTCGCGACGGCCCTCTCGCTTTCAAACCTCGTGCACCGGCGGGCCTACGAGCCGCTGCTCGCGCGCCTGGACGAGGCGATCCTTCGCGCGCCGGCTCCTCGCGCTGCGCCGGGCGATCCGAGCTGCGCGGATGCCGTCGAGGCGCTCGTCGAGCAGAATACAGGCGAGGTCGCGGCGCTCTTTTTCGAGCCTCAGCAGGGCGAGGGCGGCTACTTCCCTATGCTCGCGGGCGTGGCGGCGCGACTGCGCGAGATCACGAGGGCGCATGGCATCCTGATGATCGCGGACGAGATCCAGACCGGCTTCGGACGGACCGGCCGATGGTTCGACTTCGAGCGGCTGGGAATCGCGCCGGACATTCTGGTATTCGGCAAGGCGGTGGGCGGAGGGCTGCCCCTGGCGGGCATCGCCGCGCCGTCAAGCGTCATGGCGAAGTGGGTCCCAGGGGAGCACGGCACGACGTTCGGCGGCAATCCGGTGGCGTGCGCCGCGGGACTCGCGGCGATGCGCGGGATCGAGAAGGACGGCCTGGTCGCAAAGGCGGCGCAGCTTGGGGACGAGGTCAAGTCGAGGTTGGGCAGACTCGTAGGATCAGCGGGAGTGCATGACGTCCGCGGCAACGGCCTGATGATCGGTATCGAATTTCGGGATCGCGCCGGCCATCCGGACTATGCGCGCGTCGCCGCAGTCAAGGCAGCCTGCAGGGAGCGCGGGGTCCTGGTGCTGAGCTGCGGCGCGCGCATCGGCGACCTCGCCACCGACAACGCCGCTATCCGCCTCCTGCCCCCGCTAAACGTCTCGCGCGAGGACCTGGAGCGCGGCCTGACCGCCCTCGAAGAGTCCATCGCAGCCACCGCATAAATGCCTGCGAAGGCCGACGCTCGATATTACCATTTCGCAATGCCCGACGCCGACATTCCACTATGCCCCCGAGTGGCAATCGGCGCGAAGCGCCCCCAGTGAAGCCGTTCACGGCATCGGCCCACGCGAAGCCGGTCACGGCATTGGCCGGCCGCAAGCCCCTTTGGTGAAGCCATTCACTCATAGGCCGCCGCGAAGCGCCCGCGACCGAAGCACCGGTACGCGCTTGCGGGTGCGGCATCGGCCCGGCAGCATCGGAGCGCGAAAATTGCCAAGCGACGCGGGCGGCGGCTGCCGGGTCGCCGCGCCGCACGTTCTACCGGATCGGCAGCCCCACGGAACCCGGCTGCATCTTCGGCGGCTTGGTTGCCGACGGCTTGGGCGCGCCCATGCCTCCCACCTTGGGGGCCATCTTCGGCGAAGGGAGCTTGCCGCCCGGCTTCTTCATGTCGCCGCCCGCGGGCTTCTCCGCCTTCAGCGCATTCAGCGTGACGCTGCTTGCCACCAGCGTCTTCCCCTTCCATTGGCCGGTGACCTCGGCCGGCGCGCCCGCCGTGATCTTGTTCGCCTTCACGAACTGGCCGCTCGTATTACGGACCTTTGCCTTCGAAAGGTCGACCGTCGTGTCGCCCTTGGCGGTCGTCAGCACGAACGAATTCCCCTTCGGCGCGGACTTCACCTTGCCGATGCTCGTGCCGGTGACGCCCTTCGACGCGGGCTTTCCACTCGCCATCTTGCCGCCGGTAGGCGCCATCTTCGGCTGCGTCTTGCCCGGCGCCGGTTTCTGCGCGATTGCGGATAGCGACAACGCGCCAAACGCGGCCATCGCAATAACTGCTCCTACCCACTTCATGTCAATATCCCCCTATGACCGAGCGGCCCCGATGCGTAAGGGACCCGCCCCAGCCACCAACTCTCGCCCCAACATGCGGGCCACGTATCCCGAACGCCTGAAGACCTGAAAACCTGAACACCCTGGCGCCCCCATCCGCCGCCCTACTTCGCCGCGAGTGGAATCTGTACCGTGATCCTGCTGTTAAAATCGACCGGCTGCGGCGCCACGTACCCCTCGGGCGGCTCTTCCCATGTGCCGTCGGCTTTCAGCAGCTCGATCAGCTCCGCCACGCCTCGCTCCTGAGGTATGCCGGACTTGACCTCCTCCCGGCCGCGATAGAGTGAGATTTTGCCCCCCGCCTTGCCGACGTAGCCGTAGTCCGCGTCCGCCATCTCGCCCGGCCCGTTCACGATGCATCCCATCACCGCGATGTTGAGACCGGCGAGGTGCCCCGTCGCGGCCTTAACCTGGGCAAGCACGGTCGGCAGGTCAAATTTGGTGCGGCCGCAGGAGGGGCACGCGATGAACTCCGTTTTGGTCCGCCGCAGGCCGAGCGCCTGCAGAATGTCGTAGCAGACCGAAAGCTCGTTCACCGGGTCCTCGGCCAGCGAAACGCGGATCGTATCGCCGATGCCCTCGGCCAGCATCGTCCCTATGCCCGTGGTGCTCTTGATCCGGGCGTACATGCCGTCGCCGGCCTCGGTTACGCCCAGGTGCAGCGGATAGTCCATGCCCAGCTCGGCCATCCGCTGCGCCATCAGCCGGTTCGCCTGGAGCATCACGCTCACCCGCGACGCCTTCAGCGAGATGACGATGTTGCGGTAGTCGTGCCGCTCGCATATCTGCAGGTACTCGATCGCGCTCTGAACCATGCCTTCCGGCGTATCGCCGTACATTACCGTGAGCCGCTCCGCCAGCGAGCCGTGGTTCACTCCGATCCGCATCGCCCGTCCGCGCTCGCGGCACGCGCGGATCACGGGAAGCATCTCGGCCTCGATCGCCTCGAGCTCCTCCTGGATCTCCGCTTCGCTGTACTCCAGCGTCCGCTGGACTCGCTTTCGGAAGACGAACAGCCCGGGGTTGAGCCGGATTTTGTCGACGTACTTGGCCACCTCGACCGCGATATCGCTGCCCTGGTGGTGCACGTCCGCGACGAGCGGCACGTCCCGGTACTCGCGCAGGAGCCGCTGCTTGATCTCCTCCAGGCAGCGCGCCTCGGCCATGTTGGGCGTCGTCACACGGACGATCTCGGCGCCGGCCCGGTGCATCGCGATGATCTGCTTGACCGCCGCGGGCACATTGTGCGTCTCTTCCGTGATCATCGACTGCACGACGACCGGATTCGCGCCGCCGATCTTGATATCGCCGACCGTTACCTCTCGCGTCGGCCGCCGCGCATACGAAACATCAGGCAATGCCATCCCAGGACTGCTCCTAAACAAGAGAGTGGTGCGGCCCTAGTATAGCACACCTGTCTGCGTAGCGGCCGGCTGGCCGTGCGCCGCGGAGTGTACTCCCGGCGTCGGCGCTCCCGCGGGCAGCCGCTGCAGGTACTTCTGGTACATTCGCGTGTGCTTGTTCTCCAGGGGGACCGCCTTGCCGGCCACGAACATCGCGTGAAGATGCGTCGTGATCTCCAGCGGATCGCCGTCCGTGATGATGATGTTCGCCAGCTTGCCCGTCTCCAGGCTGCCGACGCGATCCGCCACGCACAGGATCGTCGCGGCGTCCATCGTCATGGCGCGCATTGCCGCGGCGTCGGAAAGGCCGAACCCGCGCGTGATCCCCACTTGCGTCGGCAGGTTCTTCGCCATCGCCGCGTCGTTCGACGCGAAGCATACCGGCACGCCTGCACGCGCAAGAATGCCGGGCGCCGCGAACACGCTGTCGTACGGATCGTACTCGTGCGGCGGCGCCGACGAATCGATGCTGTTCTGCATCGGCAGCCGGTAGATGACGCCGCATTTCGCCGCCGCGAGCTGGTCCGCCACCTTCAGCGCCTCCGCGCCGCTCTCGATGACTGGCTTCAGCTTGAGCTGGACCGCGAACTCCAGCGCATGCTTTATCCCCGTCGCCGTCGTTGCGACGAACACAACCGGCAGCGACCCCGAGACGTATGGCCGCATCGCCTCGAGCTGCGGATCGATAGGGGTCGCGCTGCTTTCGGTCCGCGCCGCGGCGTAGCGCTGCGCCCGCTCGAAATACTCCCGCAGCCGCCGTATCTGCTCCTGCTCCACACGGTTACCGCGGCCCGCGAGCGCCGCCGCGGCGCGCCCTCCGCGCCCGCCGGTCCGCGTCTCCGGGAAGGCAACGTGGAGCGTGGCCGGACTGCGCAGCGCCATCTGCTCCGGCGTCCAGCCGTCCAGCAGGATCACGCCGCCCTGGCCGGAGATCAGCGTGCCGCCGCCCCGGAATCCGCCGCCTCCGCCCGTATCGGGGCGCGTCAGCGCCGTCGTGATGCCGTCGGCTCGTGTGATCGCGATGTGCTCGCTCGCCGCGTTCACCGCCGTAACGGCGCGCAGATCGGGCAGGAACGTCCCGGATTCCGAGTTGTCGGCCGTCGCGGGAACCTGACCGATCTCGTCCAGCCCGAGCGATGAGCCGGCGTCGATCATGCCGGGATAGACGTGCAGGCCCGTCGCCCGCACCACCACAGCGCCGCGCGGTACGGCAAGGTGCGCCCCGACGCCAGTGATCTTGTCGTTCTCGATCAGGACCGTGCCGTGCATAATCTCCGGCCCTGAGATCGGGTGTACGGTGGCGTCGACGATTGCGTAGGCGTGCGCCGCGGCCGGCGGCTTCAGCGCAAGGTGGTCGATCGGGCAGTTCGGGTAGTTGTCCCGCACCACCGCCGACTTGTCCACGCCAAAGGCGTCGCGCCGCGTGAAGAAGAGGTCGCCTTCGACGAGCGTGGCTACGCACTTCGAGCTGGTCGTGAACGGATTGCCTTCCCAGATCGCGACGTCGCCGTCCTTTCCCGTGTCGAGGCTGCCGGTCCGCTTCTCCACGCCCAGCTGCTCCGCCGGGTTGATCGTGATCAGCCGCCAGGCCTCGTTCTCCGTCAGTCCGCCGAACTTGATCGCCTTTGCCGCCTCGAGGTTGAGCCGGTAGGCGCCGGCGCTGTTGTCCGAGTTCACGGAGGTCAGGATTCCGGCGCGCAGGCACATCGCCGCGTTGTACGGGACCGCCTCGAACGCCTCCACCTTGTAAGCCCACGCGTCCGCAAACGTGGAGACGGGGATGTGCGCCGCGGCCAGCTCCGGTGCGATCCGGTACGCCTCGAGCGCGTGCTGCAGCGCGCCAATCTTGAATCCGAACTCCTGGCTCAGCCGGACCATCATCAGCATCTCGTCGGTCCGGTAGCAGTGGCACTGGACCCAAATCTTGCGCCGGAGCACGTCCGCCAGCGTCTCCAGCCGCAGGTCGCGGCGCGGGGCGGCGACCGCCTTGCCGGCGCGCACGTCCGCCTCGTATCGGTCCCACTCCTGCATGTAGGCGCGGGCCTGTGCGAACGCCCGCCTGTAGACCGACTCGACGCCCATGCGCGTCGTCGGATACCGGCTCGGCCCCTGGCCGCCTCGTCCGGACCGCTTCACGTTCTCGCCCAGCGCGAATTTGATCATTCTGGGCGCGTCCGGAACCAGCAGGTCCTCGACGTTTCGCTTGAACTTCATCTTGATCACGGAGCTCTGGCCGCCGATCGCGTTGGCGCTGCCGTGCAGAACGAGGGAGGTGGTGACGCCGTTCGAGAGTCCACGCCAGATCGAGATGCTCTCCGGATTGAGGACGTCCTCTATCCGCACTTCGGCGGTTATGCTGTCCGTGCCCTCGTTGACGGCGTCGGCGCTGATGTGCGAGTGCGCATCCACAATGCCCGGCGTCACGAACCTGCCGGTCGCGTCGATCGTCGCGATGCCGGCCGGCGCCTGCAGGCCCTTTCCGACGGCGGCGATCTTGCCGTCGGTTATCAGCACGTCTCCGTTCGGGATCACGCCGTGCGTCACGGTGATCACGGTGCCGTTCTTGATAAGGCAGCTTCCATGCGTCACCAGGCTGGGCACGCGATCCTTCTCCAGCTCCACGATCGCGGGCTTCTTCGCCGCGGCTGCCGCAGGCTGTGCCGGCGGCTGAGCCGACGCGGTGGCCGCCATGGCGCAGCCGATCGCTGCGCCCAGCAGGGCGCGGCAGAGTCCGGGGGCGGATCGGGCCAGGCGGCGTGCAGGCTGGCTGGTCCGCGCGGCAGCGCCGGGCCGGCGCTCCCGCCGGCCACTTTCCCCACAGATCCCGACAGCCGATGCCGTCTGGAAGCCGCGCGCGTCACCACACCGGACTAGCGGGCCGCGCCCGGTCTCAGCGGACAGCGAATCGGGCGTGCGCGCGTCCGCGGCCCGTTCGAATAGCTGGCTCATGGCCGGTCCTCCTCGCCGCCCTGCGCGAGGTCGTCGTCCGCCGGCGCCGCCGCGGCAGGCGCGGCCGGCGTCGCCGTCTCGATCGACGGATCGAACTTGTTCTTGTCGATGAACAGCAGCTTCACCTGCGAAGCGGCGTCCGAGAAGTCGCCGCTCATCAGCACGATGTTCGCCAGCTTCCCCGCTTCGATCGTTCCGATCTGGCGCTCGACCCCGAGTATCCTGGCCGGATTGATCGTGAGGGCTCGCAAAGCCGCCTGCTTCGGAAGCCCGGCGGCAATCGTCTGCCGCAGGGCGCGCCAGAACTCCGTCGGGCTGCGCAGTCCCGCGGTCGTGAACGCGAACGGTACGCCCGCGCTCTCCAGCCTGGCCGCGCACGCGATCCGCTCCTCCCACTTCTTGTGCTGCTCCGCGGTCACCTCGGCGGGCGTGTCGTCCGCCTCGCGCTGCGCCGCCGCCCCCGTCGCTGCCTCACCGGGCGCGGCAGCAGGCGGCGTCTGAGACACATCGGCGATGTCCTGAAGGACCGGCGGCGTGTCCGCTGTTGCGGGTGGCTGGCCGCCCGGCTGCGCTCCCTGTCCGCGCCGCCCGCCTCCGGGCCGCCCGAAGCGGCCGCCGCCCGGCCGGGCGGCGCCGCCGGCACCGCCGAACGCGGGGCGCGCCACTCCTGGCTCATCGCCGTAGGCGACCGAGGCGAGAACCGGTATCCCGCGCTTAGCCAGCTCGGGCGCCATCTTCCATGCCTCCCCGCCGCCGGAAACGACCAGCTTCAGGTGGAACTCGTCCGCCAGCCGCAGCGCGCGGACGATCTCGTTCTTCGAGTCGGCGGAGAACAGTACCGGCATCGCCCCCGTGAGCGCCGGATCGAGCGCGTCGAGCGCGTCGTCGAACGGAGGGCGCGCCACGGACGAGCGGGCGTACTGCGCCACCTGCTTCCTGTGCCCGTCCGCGTCGATCAGCGTCTGCCGCAGGTGCGCGATGATTCCCATCAGGCTTCCGGGGTAGCCGCCGCCGCCGCCTGCGCCCGGCTGACGCGGCCCCGCGGCGGCTGCGTCCGCCGGGCTGAAGCCCATGCACATCCCGACGGCGCCGTTCAGTACGACGTCCCTGCGCGGCATCCCGCTCAAGTCCACAACGGTGGACACTCCCGTTATCAGGCCGCCGGTCGGGACGAGAAGCGCGGCGCAGAAGCCGTTGCGGCGCATCGGCGCAAGGTCGGCGTCGGTCAGCGCCAGGAAATCGCGGGCCAGCAGCTCCGGCCGTATCCACTTGCGGTTCGCCTCGCGCATGGACGCCGGCGCGAGCGAAGTCGTGTCCGGCGGAAGGTCCTGATCCGGCGCCGGGTCCGGCAGTTTGAGCCCGCGCGTGCATGCCGCGTCGATGAAGCCGGGGTACGCGACCAGCCCGGTGCCCTTCACCACTTCGGCGTCCGCGGGAATCTTCAGGTCCTTGCCAACCGCCTGGATTTGGCCGTCCCGGATGATGATCGTGGCCTTGTCGAGCGTTCGGCCGTCGCCGATCTCCACCTTCGCGTCGACGATGGCGAACGATCCCGTCTCGGGCAGCGTCTGCGCGCGTCCGGCCGACGCCAGCGCGACAAATAGTGTGATGAGAGCGACACGTTTTAACACCGGTTGCGTTCTCCTGACGAAATGAGAGGCAAGACCTGGGAAGGGACGAGGCAATAAAATCGATCGGCGCGGCCACTCACCCAGGCCCGCCCTCGCGCCGTCCTACCAGACACCCACGACCGAGCACCGAACGCTAACGACCAATTCCGTATTATAGACGACCGCTCGCCTCGCCGTCAATCGAACGCGCGCCCGCCAGAGCGCGCGCCGATGTAACCTTCGATGCGCGCGCGCCGTCTAACAGGCAAATCGCGCGTTGAGCGCGAATTGGAACGTGCTGTTCATAATGATATGGAAGTGCGATGGCCATGTGCGCGCCGTTGCGACGGATAAGCGGAATATGATCCAGGAAGCCTGTGCGCCGGGTTGGGGACCACCGATGAACGGGGATCAAGCGGTGAGGACCGACGACGACAGTGCACTGGTGGCGCGGTTCTTGCGCGGCGACTCCGCGGCGTTCGACTCGCTTTTCGTCAAACACCAGGACTACGTCTATAATATCGTCTTTGGAATCGTAGGAAGCCAGGAGGAGGCGCGGGACTTGACGCAGGAGGTCTTCCTTCAGGTCTATCGCTCCCTGCCCAAGTTCCGTTACGGCTCGCGATTCGCCACGTGGCTCTACCGCATCGCCGTCAACCGCGGCGTCGATGCGGCGCGCGGGTCGAAACGCTGGCGGTTTCTGCCGATACTGGACGAGCCCTCCTGCGCCACGATGGCCGCCGAGCCAGACCTCCAGCCGGAGTCCGTGTTCGAGCGCAAGCTGGAGCGCGACCAGGTCCAGAAGGTGCTCATGCGATGCCCGGTCGCCCACCGCGAGGCCCTCGTGCTGCGCTACTTCCGCGACCTCACCGTCGAGGAGATCGCCGAGGTGCTCGGATGCTCGGTCGCGGCGGCCAAAGTCCGGCTGCATCGCGCGCGCAAAGTTTTCAAGGACAACTTCATGGCGATGGACGCGGGCCAGACGCCCGGCGCTCGCGATGCGGAGGAGAGCGATGCTGCGCAGCCTGTTCGATAGACTTAACCGGCAGCAGGGAGCGCCGAGTGCGGCGGGCTGCGGCTTCGACGGATCGCGGCTCCTGGCGTACCACGATCGCGAGCTGACGGGCATCGAGCGCAAACAGGTGGAGGCCCATCTGGAGCAGTGCGCCTCCTGCCGCGCCGAGCTCGCGGGTCATGATCGGGCCGAATCGGCGCTGCTCTCCGCCGGCGCCACGCTGACTTCCCCCGGCGACCTGCGCTCGGAGTTCTACGCCCGCCTGGAGCGCTCGCAGCGCCGGCCCGCGCGGATTGGCTGGCAGGTCGCTGTGCCGGCAGCGGCCTGCGCCGGTCTGCTGCTGGTCTTCGGCCGCACGCTGCTGCTCCAACCGCCTGCCCCGCGCGGCGGTGTCGCGAACACGGCCGCGGGCGTGGCTCCGGCGCAGTCCGGTCGACTCGCCGACGACGACGGTCAGCACAAATCCGTGCCGTCCGCTCCCGTCGCCGCGTCCACTCCCAGCCCAAGCGCTCGGGCAATTGGCCACGGCATGGCGGCGGCGGCGCACAACGCGACCAGTGCGGTTGCAGCGGCGTCCACAGGCCGGCGTCGCGGCCGGTTCCCTCTGTTCACAGTGACGATTCGGCCCGCCACGCGGACCGTCGCCCAAAGGCGAGTGCGCCGCCCAATGCAGGTTGCCATTGCCGACGTCAACCTCCATTCACGAACGGCAGGCGGCCCTGGCGTGGACGGAGCGACCGCAACGTACATGTCGGACACAGCAGCGGACCGGAGCTTTCTATTCGAGCGGCCCGCGGGCGCCGGCCTGCTTGCGGAGCGCAATCGAAAGACCACCTCTGGCCCGGCCTACTCGCTGGCTTTTGCCGACGGCGAGCCACGGCGCGATGAACGGGAACTGCGGGACAGCCCTCGCGGCGCCGCCGTTGTTCTTGCATCGCTGCCGCGGGCGGACCTTCACGTGAGCGACGAGAGCCGGGACTTCATGGCGAGCACGCATATCGACGCCGAAGGGACGCGCCGCGCCAAGCGAGAGACGGTCCGGGTCGAGGACGATAACGATACCGCGGCGGAATCGGTGGAGCTTCCTCCGATTCCATAGTCGTGTGACGAGGTAAGAAGGAAGAGACAAGCAATGTGCGGCGCACGCTTTAGAATATCACTGCTCATCGCGGCCGCGATCCTGTCGCCTGGCTTCGCCCGTGCCGCAGACCAGGCC
>DATGJU010000448.1:0-3211 GCA_035295045.1 Chthonomonadaceae bacterium | reverse complement strand
AGCCGCCCAAAAAGCCAGCGAAGCCGAACCAGGACGTCACCAAGGGACAGGGCCAGGTACAGGGCGGCGACGGCGTGTTCGGCCGTGTCTACACCCTGAATTCCGGCTGGAACTTTGCAGTCCTGAAGGCCTGCTACACGGTCGATCCCTTCAACTCCTACAATACGATAATCGCGAAGCCCGACGAGAAGCTGCTCGTGCTCACCGTCGCTATAAAAAACGCTACGCCGGCGGATCTCTACTTCGGCGGCGAGGAGTGGCAGGCGGTGGGCGAAGAGGGTCACGACTATCCGAGCGGCGACTATCGCCTCGCCAGTCTGGGCAACCAGGGCGCGAACGTCACGCTCAAGCCCGGCCAGGGCGCCGGCCAGATGCCGGACAAGGACGAAATGGCCGTGGCGTTCAGCATTCCCGGCAAGGCGCGCATTACCAAGCTGATCCTCAAGCAGGGTCGCAAGTTCGTGCCTGGCGAGGAGGTGGTGCGCTACTATATCGCGGAGCTCGCCACCAAGAGCCGCGACGGCCAGGATGGCAACCCCATGAACAAGATCGCTCCTCTGCCGGACTTCGTGCGCGATCCGGCGGACAAGACGGGTGCCGTCGCGCTTCCCGAGCCTCCCATCAAGATAGGCTTCGCCGCGCCGACGGGCTACTACGCGGCGTCGCTCGATTCGATCGCCCTCTCCACAACGGAGAAGTGCAAGGGTCAGGCGCCGGAGGAGGGGAAGCAGTTCGCAATCCTTACGTTCACTGTGAAGAACATCTGGAGCAAGGAGGTCGGCCTGTTCGATTTCGTGAGCAATGAAGAGATGCAGCTCCGCGACGCCGATGGAGAGAAGTATTCCGTCTTCGACGGCTCCGGCGCGCGAAAGGCGAAGCGGGACGAGGCCGTGGCCGACGACTTCACCATGAAGCCGGGCGAGAGCTATACCTTCCGTATCTTCTACCAGATACCCAAGGATGCCAAGCCCAAATCGATCGCCTTCGGTCAGGCCGGCGGCCGCAAGTACGTCGTCGACCTGACCGCCGCGAAGTAAGCGACTGCCCATCCGCAGCGCGGCAGATACGCGCGGCGGCGAACGATCCGATGCGGCGGACCGCGCGGACAACTCGGTGCGGCGACGCACCGACTCGCCGGAGGCGCATGGAGCTCGCCGCGTGTGTACACCCCGCGGACAGGATGCCTTTAGCGCGCCGGGCCGCTCCCACGATAGAGTCTGATCACTTCCAGGAGGATCCGATTGGCTGGCGATCAAATTCGGGACGACCGTCGCGTGAAGTCGCGCGACATTCCGCGGCTGCTCGAGCTGCTCACCTGCGGCGACGCCGCAGACCAGGCGGACACGCTCACGCTGCTCTGCCCGTGCCGCAACGTGCGGTACGATAGAGAGGTGTGGGCGGCGATATTTCACGCAGCAGCCTGCTCGCAAGATCGCGTCGTGCGGGATCGAGCGGCGCATGCCATCGGCACGTTAAAGGAGCGCGCACGAACGGACCCCCGCAGCCAGGAGCTTGTCCGATGGCTGGTGGACCGGCAGCTCGCGCCGGAATCGCTCAGCGACGTGCTGCCTGTCTGGCAGCCCCGCCGCGGGGATCCGCGCGACGCGGTGGCCATACCCGCCTATGAACGGCCGGTCAAGTCCCGCCACAGGCGCCAGCGCCGGTGACGCGAAGCCGATTGCACGACCCGGCGCAGCTTCCCGAGGGAACGCCAACAATCGATCCTGTAATGCTCGGGCCGCCGAGGTAACTGCGTTCTTGGCCGCGCTATAAGGCGCGTAACGGCTCTCCGCCTCAAGGATTGCGTGCCGGATAGGCTCCGAGTCCCACTCGCATCTCCTCGATCAGCTCCTACGCCCATTCCCCGGCCGCGCTGGCGGCGCGGAAGCCTGCCCCGCAGGAAACCTGCCGCCGGCTCTAGAACTGACCGCCACTGGAAGGCCAAGCCGAGTGGCCAGAGCTTCTCGGTTTTGAACGACCCGCGGCGCTAACGCAGCGCCCGCAGCATAGGAGTGCGTCGCCATCGCCGTAGAGCCGGGAGGGAATTCGAGAGCGTGGCGCGCGCCAGCGGAGGCAGACCCGGACGCCGCTCGGAACGAGTCGGCAACCGCCCCCGCCCCCGCCCCCTCCTGGCCGCGCGCGACGGTCATCTGGGGGGCCGGCACGCTCCTGATCCTTGCGAACGCCTTCTTCGGCGCCTACATCTTCGTGGTGGTGCAGGCGCTGCTCTGGACACAGACCTCACTGCTCCGCGGCCCGCTCGTCGGACTCTTCTTCATCGCCCTCGGCAACCTGCTCTACGTCCGCCTCGCCGGAACGCTGCGCGCACGCAACGCGCTTACGCAGGCCGAGCTCCTGCTGCTCTACTCCATGCTCTGCGTGAGCACCTGCGCGGGCGGCGTCGGGTTCGTGCAGATGTTCATCAGCCAGATCGCGGGGCCGATCTACTTCGCCACGCCGAGCAACGGCTGGCACACCAAGCTCTGGCCCTACATCCCCGCCTGGATGGTCCCACGCCAGCCGGACGTGCTGAAGGGTTTCTACCAGGGCAACGCGACGCTCTATAGTCCGCGCGTGCTGGCTGCGTGGGCTATTCCCGTTCTCGCCTGGACGGCCTTCATCGTCGCGATCTTCTGGGTGCTGCTCTGCATGGCGGCGCTGGTCCGGCGCCGGTGGGTCGAGGAGGAGAGGCTGACATTTCCCCTGGTCTACCTTCCGGTGGAGATGACGCAGCCGGGTGGATCGGAGCGCGGCGGCTTCTGGAAGAGCCGTGCGATGTGGACGGGATTCGCGATCGCCGGCCTGCTGGAGAGCGTGAACTACCTGAACTACCTCTACCCGTCGCTGCCGTACATCCCGATCAAGCCCGTCGGCGGCAACCAGCTCGATCTTCTGCTCGACACCGCGCCCTGGAAGGCCGCCGGCATGGTCCGGCTCGCCTTCTACCCGTTCGCAATCGGCATTGGCTACGTCCTGTCGCAGGAGGTTTCATTCTCCTGCTGGTTCCTTTACCTGTGCGTCAAAATCGCCAACGTCGCCTGTGCCGCAATGGGTCTCTCGGAGGGCGGCGGCGGCGGGGCGGCCAATCGGGCGCCCTACCTTCGGGAGCAGTCTGTCGGCGCGTTTCTCGGACTCGCGCTCCTATCGCTCTGGACCGCGCGCGGGACGCTGTCCACCGCCTGGGCGGAGGTCCTGGCGATGTTCCGGAAAC
>DATGJU010000447.1:0-3851 GCA_035295045.1 Chthonomonadaceae bacterium | reverse complement strand
CTCTCGACCAGGCGCCACTGCAGCTCGATCAGTATGTCGCGCCCGGCGTCGAACAGCAGGACCTCGCGCGCGACGCGGAGGAGCATCGCCTCCTGCTCCGGCGCCACCGCGACCCTGGCCCTATAGCCATCCTCGGCGAGCAGCGCCTGCGCTCTGGTCACGTCCTTCGCGTCGATGAGCAGGTCCAGGTCGTCAAACGCGCGGAGAGCAAGGCTGCCGTACGCCGACGCCGCCAGGGCCGGCCCCTTCATCGGCGTCGCCGTGATGCCGTTCGCCTCGAGCCTCGCCACCACCCGCAGCAGCTCCGCGGTGCGCGCAAGGTTCGTCTGCGCGATGCCGCGCGCCCGCTCCCTCAGGCGGTCCACGGCCGGTACGGCGTGGACCGCGCCGCCGAGATGATGACTGACGACAGGCACGATCTTGTGCGCTTCCGCCAGACGTATCACCAGCTCCCAGTCGAGCGGATTGTCAAGCAGAGCGGCGAGCCTCTCGGCCGACGCGTCATCCATGTGCGCCCGTGCGCAGCAGATCAGAAGCTCAACTTCCGGAAGCGGTTTGGCTGTTATCGAGGGCATCGCTTCTCTTGGGCTGTACGATGCGATCGGCGGCGTGATCGCGCATCTGGCTGCGCCAGGACTCTGCGTAGAGTCCGCCGCGCGCGACCAGCTCCTCGTGGGTTCCGGACTCGACGATACCACCGTCCTGCATCACGTGAATCGTGTCCGCGCGCATCGCCGTCGTGAACCGGTGTGTGATCAGCAGCACGGTGCGACCCTCGGCCAGCTCTCGAAATCGTGCCATCCAGGCGGCTTCCGCCCAGGAGTCCATCGCGCTCGTCGGCTCGTCCAGCAGCAGGACCGGCGCGCGGCGAAGGAACGCGCGGGCGAGGGATATCCGCTGCCACTCGCCGCCGCTCAGCTCCGCGCCGTCGAGAAATCTCTTGCCGAGCAGGGTGTCGACGCCCTTCGGCAGCCGATCCACGACGGCATTCGCGCCCGCGCTGTCGATCGCGCGAGCCACTCCGCGGCACGCGCCCTGCGGATCGCAGTCCCCGGCCAGGAGATCGCCGAAGCGGACGTTCTCGGCCACGGTCGCATTGTACCGGACAGGGTCCTGAAACAGCACGGTGATTTTGCGCCGCAGCGTGTCGATTGCGAGCGCGCGCAGGTCCTCGCCGCCGAGCGCCACGCGTCCCTCCGTCGGATCGTACAGTCTGCACGCCAGCTTGATCAGCGTGCTCTTGCCCGCGCCATTCGATCCGACTACCGCCACGATGCTGCCGTCCGGTACGGTCAGGCTGAAGTCGCTCAGCGCCGTACGATCGCTGCCGGGATATGAGAACGTGACATTCTCAAACCGCAGCTCGGCGCCCTCCGGCGCGGGAGCGGGGTCCCGCGCGTCCACGATTTCCGGCTCCAGCGCCAGGAATGCGAAGAGGTTGCTCAGGAACAGGCTGTTGGCGTAGAGCTGGCCGACGCTCTTGAGCACCACGCGCATCAGCCGCAGCCCCTGCTGGAAGGCCTGGTAAAGCAGCGCAACGTCGCCCAGCGTGACCCGGCCGATGATCGCCTGGCGCACCATCCAGGCCATGGCCAGTCCCATTACGACCAGTGCGAGCACGCCGGAGCCGAGCTCGGCCAGCCCCTCCTCGCGCGCCAGGTCCAGCCTTTCGGCCCGCAGTCTGCTACGCAGCGCCTGGTACGCCTGCCGAAAATAGCCGCCGAGATCGAACAGCCTCAGCTCGGATGCCGTTTCGCCGGAGGTCAGGAGCCAGTCGTAGTACCAGCAGCGCCGCTCCTCAGCCGTCTTCTCGACCCGCCACCGGTACTGCCGGATGCTGGAGCGCATCACCACGAACAGCGCGGGCAGCGTGCTCACCGCAAGCGCAGCCGGCAGCCACCAGCCATACGGCAGCAGCACGGCGCTCATTGCGAGCAGGGTGATGCTGTTCTGCACCAGCGAGCCGACGCTTTCGAGCAGCGTCAACGGCCGGTAGCTCGCCTCCTGCCGCGCGCGATGCAGGTGGTCGTAGAACTCCGGCGACTCGTAAAACGCAAGGTCGACCGCGGTCGACTTCGCATGGATCAGCTCGGCGATATGGTCCTGGACCAGCTCCGCCTGCGCCGCGCGAACCCAGCCGATCGCGCCATTGAGCGCCTCCGTCGCCAGGAGAATCGCCGCCATCAGCACCAGCGGCGCGAGGACCGGGCGGGCGTGCGCCATCCCGCCGCCGGCCCGCACCATCGCGACCAGGGCGTTGACGAGCCACCGCGTCGTATAGACCGCGAGCACCGGCAGGACGCCCTGTATCAGCAGCAGGAGCGCCCAGGCGATAGTCCAGCCGCGCGCCGCCGACCAGACGAGCCCCAGGGCGCGCGGCAGAAACGGGAGCTGCCGGCCGACCTTCTCCAGCTTTGCTTTGAGCAGGTGAAGGCTGGCTTTCATGGACTACTCGCTGTATTGCCGGCTTAGCTCGCCGACGCGCCCCATCGCCTGCTTCCAGTCCCGGAACCGCTCCGGGAACCGCTCCGCGGCGGCATGTGCGATTTCGCCCAGCGAGCCAGGCGCCGCGGCGCACATCCGCTGCAGGATGAAAGCGTCTATGCGGCCGGCGGCGCCGATCGATGGCACATGCACATCGGCGCCTTTTCTGAGGCTGCCGAGCGGCACGAGCGCCGCCTGGAGTGTGGACTGCCTGAACTCCGCTCTCGGCGAGCCGGCGCAGCCCGCACTCCGCACGCGCGTGTGCCAGCTCCACACATAGTCGTCATGGACCAGATCCGCGCGGATCGAGCACTCGATACTGTCGCCGGCCTCGACCGGCGCCGGCGACGCGAGCGGAAAGAAGGCGCTGCCATAGATGTGCTCCGCGGCGCATGGCGCGTTGGAGAAGCAGATTCCGTCGGCGAGCGTCGCGTCGAACCACAGGCAGAGGCCGTGTGCGGTGCCGGGCCGGGCCGCGGTCCACTCCAGGTCGGCCGCAACGGATGGCGTTTCGACGGTCCGGTAGTCCAGCTCGCCCCAACGGGCCGGCTCCGTCAGAAGCTGGTCCGGCCGGAAGCGGGCCTTGGTCCAGCAGCTTGTCACGATGCGCCGGGCCGCCCGCATGTCCAGCCCGTCGATATCCGGGCCGTAGCCGGTGAGCACGCCGGCATACGTCTCCGGCGCCTCTACCACCGCTGCCCAAAGCGTATCGCGCTGCGGAATGAGCACGCCGCGCGGCGCCAGCAGCCGGCGCCGCGCATCCACGATCGAGGGGACATGGTTCTGAAACAGTGGGAGCACGCCGCGCAGGTCCGACACGATCACGTCCGCAGGCTCGGTGAGAGTGACCCGCGTGGACAGATCCTGGAGGAACGTGATCCCATCGGACAGTCCGTTTGCGGTGGCGAGCAGGCGGGCTGCCTCGATCGCGGGCGCCGGCTCGATCGCATAGACGCGGCCGGCGCCAAACCGGCAGGCGAGAAGCGCGAAGATGCCCGTGCCCGCTCCGATGTCGGCGACGGCGCATCCGGGCGTGATCGCCGCTCGCAGGGCCGCGGCATAGGCCTCGAACCGGCCCGCGTCCGCGATCATTCTGCCGTAGCCGTGGACGCTATACACCGGCGGTCCGCGGCGCGGCCGGGCAGCTGCCGGCGTTCGTCAGGGCGGCCAGGTCGGCAAGAATGGCACTGCAGAACTCCGGCAGGCGGGACGCATCGGCGTGCGGCGTCGCGCGGCGCAGCGGAACTGTTCCCAGCAATCGGCTCAGCACGACGAAGTCCCGGCGGCGCATCCGCGCGTCCAGGAGATAGCTCACGTAGGCATTGGCGACGAGCGTCGGCATGGCGTCTCGCGCGCACAGCGGCTCG
>DATGJU010000446.1:0-15815 GCA_035295045.1 Chthonomonadaceae bacterium | reverse complement strand
TCAGGTCGACGCCCGCGAAGTCGCCCTCGTAGACGCCCCGCTCCCGCATCGCCATGTAGTGGGTTCGGTAGAACTCCGCCTCCTCAGGTGAAAACAGCCCGCGAACCAGCAAATATCCGTTCGCATCGAAAAACGCCCGGTCCGCATCCGTTCCCATAGCTCTCCCCCCACCTGCTGATCGCAGCTCGCATTGAGCATGCGCCCCTTTGCGCCCCTACGCGTTCTTCGCGCGAGGACTCCCCGCCTTTCGCGCCCGAATCGCCTTCGGGCGAGCCTAGTCCGGCACGTGCAGCGCGTTCGCCGCCGCGCCCCAGGCGCCGGCCATGTCGCCGAGCGATGCCGTCACCAGACGGACCGCGCTTCCGGTCGGCCGCCACTCGAAGCGCGCAATCCACTCCCCCAGCGGCTCGAAGAGCGCCGCGCCGGCATTCACGATCCCGCCCCCGAGTATCACGACCTCCGGGTCCAGCACGTTGATCAGCGAGGCGATGCCGGCGGCAAGCGCCTTCACGGAGCGCTCCCAGACTCGCCGCGCCTCCGCGTCGCCAGTCCGCGCCGCGGCGACCAGATCCGCCGTCGAGCCAAACCTGCCGCCGGTCCGCGCGGCCAGCGTGCACTCGCCGATCGCGTCCTCCAGGCTGCCCGGTGCATTTGTAATGTCCGGTGGTCCGTCCGGGTCCAGGCTGATGTGGCCGAGATGCCCCGCGCGCCCGATATGGCCTCGAAGCAGCCGGCCGTCCACGATGGCCGCGCCGCCGACGCCGGTCCCGAGCGTAAGCATCACTGCGTTGCGGCTGCCGGCAGCCGCGCCGCGCCAGGTCTCGCCCAGCAGCGCCGCCTGCGCGTCATTGAGCACGGGGACGACGCGCGAGCTGGCTAAAAACGTCGTCCAGTCCAGCCCCTGAAGCGATTCCATCCGGCCCCGCATCCATGCGATAGATCGGCCGTCCGGCGCGGCTAGCCCGGGCGCCGCCAGGCCGACGTAGCCCGGCGCGCGACCCGTGCGGCCCTCGATACGGGTAATCGCCTCCCGCACCCGGCCTGCCCAGCCGGCCTCGCTCTCCGCGGTCGGCTGCCGCCACTCGAGCAGTAGCTCACCGTCCACGGATACCGCGACCGCCTTGATATTCGTGCCGCCGACGTCGATGCCGATGGCGTAGGGATGATGGGGTGATGGGGTGATGATGTGATGAGGTGAGTTCATGGCATCCACCCGGTCCACTTTGCCCGGCCGCTCACTCCGTGCCGGGGGCAGCGCCGCCGGGCAGGCGGCGGACTTCGCCCGGCGTTTTCGCCACGCCCTCGCTGGCGCTTGCGATGGCGGCGAAGCAGAGCGCGAGGCTCTTGAGATTCTCGCGGGCGCTGTTCACCGGCTCGTGCTGCTCGGCGATTGCACAAAGCAGCTCGCCCATCGTGCCGTGGAAGCCGTCCGGAAACCAGGCCCCTTCGAGCGCGGGCGTCGCCACGCCACCGGCGGTCGTCAGCGTCACGGTCTGCCTGCCGAGATCGGGGCCGACGCTGCGCAGCGTGCCGAGCGTTCCTCCAACGAACGTGTTGTCCAGGCAGCCGTGCCGGATGAAAGCGTCGAAGACGAGCGACGCCTGGCCGCCCTCGAACTCGATCTGCGCCTGCGCCAGCAGCGGCGGATCGATCGGCTGACCAGCCGCCCGGCTGCGCGACGCCGTCACCCGGAAGATCTTCCGATCGCCCAGCAGGTGGCTCACTATATCGAACCAGTGGATCGCGAAATCGTACAGGATCAGGTCGTAGATTTTCTCGAACGGCGTGCCCTCCGTCCAGGAGTGGTCCCAATGCACGCCGAGATGGACGCTCAGCAGATCCCCGATCAGCCCCGCGCGCACGGCGTGCCGGATATAGCTGAAGTGCGGCGCCCAGCGGCCGTTCTGATTGACGGCCAGCTTCAGCCCGCGCCTCTCGGCCAGCCGCACCAGCCGCTCGCCCTCGTCGAGATCGAGCACGAACGGCTTCTGGCTCAGCACATGCTTGCCGGCGTTCAGCGCGTCCTCGATGAGCGGAAGCCGCTCGCGCGGGTGCGTCGCAATGTCCACCACCGCGATGTCCGGCCGGGCAAGTACCTCGCGGTAGTCGGTCGTCACCGCCGCGCCCGGAAAGAAGGCCGTCTGCCGCTTCCGCGCCCGCTCTTCGATCAGGTCGCACAGCGCCACCACGTTGTAGCCGGCGTTCGCGTAGGCCCGGCAGTGCGTCTCCGTGATGCCGCCGCACGCGATCATGCCGATCGCAGGCCGGTAGCCCGCCGGGTCGCGCGGCCGGTAGGGCAGCTCCGGCGCGACGAGTCGCTCCGTCCCGCCCTTCGCCGAGATGCTATAGTCGTCGGTTGTGATCTCGCTCTTCACGGGTTATCCTGAGCGCGGCTGCAGAGAGCCGCACCTGGTCAACACCGGCGCGGCATGAACGGTGGTCCGCATTCCACTGCACGCGATATTGTTTGCGGGTCATTCCGCCGGCACGGCAAAGGGAGCGCCCTTGTAAACATACCCCAGCCGGCGTCCTTCCGGTGACCATCGCGGATCACGGGGCGTGTCGAACCGGATCGCAATTGATGGAGCGACCGAGCGCTCATTCGTGGGCGCCGCGCATCGCGCCGACAGGTTCTTCCGCGCGGAATCTGGTTTCGGGCCTATCTACTCGGATATCTCCTGACCGAAGCAGAAGCAGACGCCGTAGGGCTCCTTCGCGAAGAAGACCTGGATCCGCTTGCCGCCGTAATCGTCGATGCGCAGGGGCGACGGCTCGATCCCCATCGCACTGTACTCCGCGTGCAGGGCCTCGACGTCGCTCACGGCGAAGTAGCAGCTCGCCTGGCCCGGGTCGGCATCGTTGACTTCGAGCACGATCTCCGCGCTATCGCGGCTCAGGACCGCCGACTTGTCGGTCTTGACCACTACCGTGAAACCGAGTACGCGCGTGTAGTAGGCAATCGCCGGCCCAAGCGCGCAAACGGGGAGAGCCCGGATATTCGTATCGCCGATCGGCGACACCTTTTCAAACGTGACATCTGACATTTTCACCTACTCCAGTTCTTCGCCCAATCGGGCGACACGCGGCGTTCACGGCGCCAGCCGTCGCGTCCTCGCCGCCCTATTTGATCAGCGGCAGCGTCCGGCCCTGCCGCGCGCTCTCGACGGCCGTGTCCACGATCTGCTGGCCGACACGGCAGAGCCTCGGGTCGAGCGGGCCGGCGACCGGCTCACCCGTCTCGATGCAGTGGAGCAGGTACTGGATCGGATTCTGCCGCGGCGCTTCGAGTCGATCGACCGGCAGCTCGCGCGCCTCCGGGTGCGCCTCGGTCTGGATGCGGACCACCGGCTCATAATCGTAGCTGGAGATCGTCCCGCGCCGCCCGACCACTACGAACCCGCATTTCGGCTGCGGCTGCAGCGTCCAGGGGTCGGTGAACGTGCCCCACCGCGTCTCGAACTTGGACAGGCCGCACGCGTAGCGCGCAACCGTGATGCAGTGCTCGTCCACCTCGAGGCCCGGTGTCCGGTCGACGACGCAGGTCACCTCGACGGGAGCGCGCCCGCCATGGAACCAGGTCCCCAGCGTCACGCCGTAGCCCAGGTAGTCCAGCAGCGACCCTCCGCCGTCCGCCTTTCGGTACCACCAGGATTCCGATTTCCGGCGGGCGGCCTCGGCCTCGTCGATCTCGATCTTGTCCGCCACGTGGCGCAGCGGCCCGCGGTTGCCGTCGTAGTAGTGGACCTCCACTACCTCGCCGATGACGCCTTCGTCAATCAGCCGCTTGGTGGTCACGTGCGGCGGATACCAGGCGAGCGGCCAGTTGATGACCAGAGCCTTCCCGGTCGGCGCGATGGCGGCCATCATGCGGTCGGCGTCGGCGAGAGTCGCAGCCATCGGCTTCTCGACCAGTATGTGCGTCCCGAACGGCGCCACGCGCTCCACCCAGTCGGCATGCTCGCCGGTCTTCGGGCACAACACGACCACGTCCGGCCGCGTCTCCTCCAGGCAGCGTCGAAAGTCGGCGTAGCGCCGCTCCTCCGGGATGCCGAGCGCCCGCCCCGTAGGCTCCATCCGCTCAGTCGACTCATCCGCGATGCCGACGATCTCCGCCTGCGGATGCTCGCACGCCATGCGCAGCAGATCGCCCATGTGCATATGGTCGAAGTTGATGCCGGCGATTCTGTAGGTCCTGGACATTCGGCTGCTGGCTCCGGGAGACGGTGTTCGGGTATTCGGGTGTTCGGGTGTTCAGGAGGGCTCGCCGCGGGGCGATCGATCCTTTGTCGCTGTATGTCGGCACGCAGATGATGGGTTTCCTGACCTGAGCCCGCACTGGAGCTAAATGTGCCGCCACAGCCCCGGAATCCTCTTGCCAACCGCCGGAGCGGCCTGGTTCCTGCCCGGTCGCGCGGTCTACAGTGCCCGGGGGCAGCCTGTGCACGCATTTATGCGCCTCAGGCAGCCGGTTACGGTAACCGCATAACCAGCAACCAGGAACCAGCAACCACGCACCGCGCTCACCCATCCGCCGGCACGACGTACGGGACATCGTTGCGCTTGAAACTGATGCTCCTGGCAGCCGGCAGCCAGTAGATGTCTTCGAGGTAGTCCTTTTCGTCGGCAAGCTCGAAATATCCCAGGTACCGAAGGTTGTGTCCGGCGCCGTCCGAAATCCAGATATCCTGACAGTAGTGGTTGAGGCTGTGTTTGCCCCTGGCCTGAAGCGCTTCGAGCGCCTGGCGCAACGGAGGCGCCGAATAGCTCTCATCGCCGCAATATTCGAATACCCAGGCGATTTTGCGTCCGCCCGGGGCGACGAAAGAACCGCCGACGGGATCCCTGCCGCGCGGATACGGCACGGTATAGGTCACCGCAGGCGCCCCTTCCGCGCCCGGGCGATACCCCCGCCATACAAACTCGGTAGGTCTGCCCTGCATGTCCATAATGTGAGCGCCCTTTGCCGAACTGATCCAGAAAAGACCGTCCGATTTCGGCGGCATCGGTACGTCCCACGGGTAGTGCGTCGACACACTCCAACGCTGCCTCGGATTGCCGTGCGTGGCCCTCCACGTCGTGAACTCCGACGGCGGACGGGGATCGGCGCCCCATGCGCTCTCTTGCGGCTGGAGCTCCAATCTGAGCGACTGTCCGTCTGGAAACCAGTCGGCCCATTGGACGCCAGACACCGAGACCGGCTCCACCTTGCGAGAAGCGAGTTCCAGCATAAACTGGGCGCGATAGTAGGAACGGACGGGCCCGTACACGGAGCCTTTGGCTGACCGGAAATGCGCATAGAGGAGCGCGGCGTGACCGTCTGGCGACAGCGACAGGCCGTTGAGCGCCACATAGGACGTTTTCTGAACAGCAGCCTGCCAGGCCTCGTCGAGTTGACGCAGGTGGTATTCGTCGCCCGTTCGCACCCTTCGGAACGCCGGAATGGTGTGCCTGTCCATGCCCATCTTGCGCGCCGGGTCGTCGGTTTGAACGAGTATCTCCGGATTAAAGATCCAGCCAACCGGGCGTGCGCCCCGCAGATCGTATCGGCCGGTCGCGCGCCGCGTCCTGGCGATGCGCGCCGAAATGCCCGTTGCAGGATACCCGCGTCTGCGCGGTCAATTAAGCGGAGACATTGGATCGTCTGTACCGGCCCCGTGCGACTATCTATCTTCTTATATTCAAATAGACGCTGGGCGCACGGCTGCTTGCGCTGCGGAGAACCGAGCGATGAATCTAAGGCCATGGGTTTTTCTGTCGCTGCTTATAGGCTGTGCAGCTTGCTGCCGCATTGCCGCGTGCGCGCAAGACGCCGGGCAGCCGCGCGCTGCCCTGGTGTCCGGACAGTCCAACGGTATCGCGTATAAGGCGAGCTATGCGCTCCTGATCGGCGCGGGCGACTACGAAAACAGGGCGTGGAAGCGGCTGCCGGGCGTCAAGCAGGACATCGACGCGGTCGAAGCGGAGCTGAAGACGCAGGGATTTATAGTCACGCGAGTCACCAACCCAACGTCGGACCAGTTGGTGCGGAGCTTCAAGGAGTTCATCGGCAAGACCGGCAGAGAGGCCGACAATCGGCTGCTCATCTACTTCGCGGGCCACGGGCATACCGTGACCACGGCATTCGGCGATCGCATGGGCTACCTCGTGCCCGTAGACGCGCCGGCGCCGGGCGCCGACGATTTTGCGACGGTCGCGATGCCGATGCAGCAGATCGACATCTTCGCGCGGCAGATCAACGCGAAACACGTGCTTTTCATCTTCGACTCCTGTTTCGCCGGCTCCATCTTCGATTCGGAAACGCAGCGGGGCGTGCCCTCGACAGTCTGGGACAAGGTGAGCAAGCCCGTCCGCCAGTTCTTGACTTCGGGCAGCGCCGATGAGACGGTGCCCGATAAGAGCCGGTTTCGAGAGCAGCTCATCCTCGGCATCCACGGCGAAGCCGACAGCAACGGCGACGGCTTTGTCACGTGCTCGGAGCTCTGGACCTATCTTGAAGACAAAGTCGTCAATCTTTCGAACAACACGCAGCATCCCCAGTTCGGGAAGATCCGCAATCCCAACCTGAATTCGGGGGATTTCGTGTTTATCGTTCCTGGCGGCAAGCGCTCAGCCGCAAAGGCGCCGCCCGTTCCGGCAGCGCCGGCGTACCGGATGTCGGACGCCCTGAAGCGCGCCATCGAGCTGCACAGCGGGACAACAGGTCGCGTCGACGCTGCGCGGGCCCATGCACTATTTGTGGAGGCGAGCACGGCAGGAGACCCCCTCGCAACGATGTGGATCGCCAGAGAGACCGGCCAGGGCGGATGCAACTTCCGGAAGAATAAAGACAATGCCGGGCGCATAGCCAGGACGGTAATCGCAGAGGTGAAGCAGCTTGCTGAAGCGGCGGATCCAAACGCGATGTTCCTATACGGCGACGCGCTCTTGGACGGCCTGGGAGTACCGGCCAACGCCGGCGAGAGCATAATCTGGCTGCGCAAGTCCGCGGCGGGGGGCAACCCGAACGCGATCAACGAACTTGGGTACGCCTGTTCTAACGGGTTCGGCCTTCCGATGGACGACGCTCAGGCGACAGCCTACTACAAGCGAGCTTCGGATCTCGGCCTGGCCGTCGCGACCGCGAACCTCGCCGAGAACCTTCGCGACGGTAAGGGAATCGATCGCGACCCGGCAAAGGCGCTGGAGCTTTTCAAGTCCGCCGCGGAGCGCGGCAATCCTCTCGCGATTTACGACCTGGCCACGATGTATCGCGATGGCGTCGCCGGGGCCGCCGACCTTAACGCCGCGATCGTGTGGTTTACAAAGGGCGCGGATCTCGGCGACGACGACTGCATGCTGGAGCTTGCCCGGATCTTCAAGAAGAAGCGTGTGCTCGCCGCCGGGCCTCCCTCACCAGCCAAGACCGGCGCATCGGCAGAGGGCGCGAAGTATCAGATCGATACGGCGATATCCTGGTACGAAAAGGCCGCGGAAGCGGGTAACGACACCGCGGTCGAGGAGTTGGCGAATCTCTTTCTCGACGGTACCAATGGCGCGCCGAAGGACGCAAAGCGAATTATTCCGCTCTTTCGGAAGGCCGCCGACGCGGGCAGCGCGGTTGGGCTGGAGTTCCTTGGCTGGGCATACGAGAACGGCAAGGGCGTCGCCGAGGACAAGGTACGGGCATCGATCTACTATAAGCAGGCCGCGGAAAAAGGTGATGGCTACTCGAAGACGCGCCTTGCCCGATTCTATTGCGAGGGAGCCGTCCTTCCGAGAGATTATGCCACTGCCGAGAAGTATTTTCGCGAGGCTGCTCCGGAGTACGATGATGCCGCGGTAGGATTGGGCGCAATGTTCGAAAAGGGACTCGGCGTGAAGCAGAGTTACCAGCAGGCAATCACCTGGTACTCGAAGGCCGCCTATCCGGCGGGACCGGAGCTTGAGAAACAGACCGGGTACGAGGGGGCGCAAGTGGCTCTCGCCCGGCTGTACGAAACGGGGCCGGCTCCCATCCACAGTGCCGCCAAGGCGGTACAATGGTATCGGCGGGCGGCATATCTGGGCAACAGGGATGCAATGCGACGCCTCGCGGCGATCTACGAGTCCAGGGCCGCCGGCGCCAAGGACGCTGCCCTGGCGGCAATGTGGCGCAAGAACGCGCAGGGACACTGCGAGCGATTCACGGTGGACTGCGACTCGGGTGGCAAAAAGCAGTTCTACGTCTACATCGTGGAGCAGTACCCCCCGAAGCAAGACGATCCACTGAAGGACGAAGAAGAACGACTATTGCTAGATCACGGCGCGCGGGTGCCAAAAGAGGTGGTCGAGTCCTTTTCGAAGATCCTTAAGGTCGCACGCGAAAATAACGTCTCGTATTGTGAATTGTGCGTCTATGCGCTTGGATCGGAGGACGACGACGCCGGCAAGAAGGATGCGAAGTAGCGAGCGCCGTGAAGGAAGGATTTAGGGGACCGTGCGCACTGACGCCGTGCCGAGGCGCTCGATCGACCAGATGTGACGGGACGTGACCACCCATGCAATGTCCGCGCTGCGGATCCAACAATCCCGAAGACAACGAGTTTTGCGACCAGTGCGGCGGACCACTGCGACCGACCGACCCCGGCGCGTCGCCGTCTTCGGCCGGCTCACCTCTCGGCCGAACCATTCCCCCCCTGCCCGGTCAGGCCCCGACCGCCCAGCCGCCCGGTGCAATACCGGTCCTTCCGCCGCAGCCTCTTGGCGCGCCGCCTGCAGACCAGCCGCAGCCGCCGGCCTACCAGACGCTGGGCGCCCAACCAACCTACCAGCCTCCCACGCACTATGTGCCACCCGTGCCGGGCCAGAGCCAGGTCTACGCGCCGCCCGGCCAGCCCACGATGCCGGCCGGCCCCGCGCCGGGTCCGTATGCGCAGCCGTCCGTCTCTCCGCCCGGCGGCTACGTCGGGCCCCCGCCCTATGGCGCGCCGCCGGTCTACCCCGGCGGCGGCCAATACTCGCCCTACCCCGGCGGTCTCGCGCCGGCGCGCGATCCCAAGCTGCCGCCTCCGCTGCCGGCGTTCGGCGCGCTGGCGGCCTCCGGCTACCGAATGCCGATGTACACGATGTGCGGCGTATGCGGGACCGCGCTGTTCAACACCCTGGGCCGCTGCGTGCGATGTGGTACGCCGCCGGGCAAGATCATCAATCCGAACGATCCGACGGCGACGGAGTTCGTTCCGTTCGGGCCTCACATTCAGCTCCACGTCCTGTTCCGCGGCGGCGAGCAGGCGCCGGAGGTCGAGGAGCGGGTGGAGGGCTGGAACTGGGCCGCGGCGCTGCTGCCCTCACTCTGGTCGTTCCGGCACCGCATTCCGTGGTTCGCGATGGCGTCCACCCTGCTCACTCTGGTTCTTGCCGGGCTGTGCCTCCTGCGTGCCTCCACGCGCCACGCGGCGGACGGCGGTGGCACGCTCACCGGCTCGCTCATCGCCTGCGCGCTCATATTCGGCCTGCCGCGAAGCCTCTATCTCGGCCGGCTCGGAAATACGATCGCGTGGCGCAGCGGCCTCTACCCGGACCGCGACCGGCTCCGGAAGGCGCAGCGAACCTGGACCGTGTGGGCTATAATGGGTGCAACGGTAACGGCGCTGGCTCTGGCCGCCGCGGCAGTCGCGCTCCAGTCCGCGGCCTGAACAGCCGCGCGGCGGGCTCCCGCCGTCCGCGGCGACGGCAGGCGCACGCCATACCGGACAGCATTTCGCGGCGGGCGGCCGCGGTTTGAAAGGAACCGTTTTATGAGCATCTCGGCACGGGCGCGAAACACGGCGCCCTCCCCGACCCTGGCGATCAACGCGAAGGCAAAGGCGCTCCAGGATCAGGGCAAGGACGTGATTGGCTTCGGCGCGGGCGAGCCGGATTTCGATACCCCGGATTACATCAAGCAGGCGGCCATCGACGCGCTGAAAGCAGGCTACACCAAGTACACTCCCAGCAGCGGCGACAACGCGATCAAAGACGCGATCGTGGCCAAGCTGAGCCGCGACAACGGCCTCCAGTACGGCCGCGAGAACGTCATCGTCTCATGCGGCGCAAAGCATTCGCTCTACAACGTCTTCCAGGCGCTGCTCGATCCCGGCGACGAGGTGATCGTCCCGGCGCCCTACTGGGTCAGCTATCCCGAACAGGTGAAGCTCGCCGACGGGACGCCGGTCTTCGTCGAGACGTGCGCCGCGGACGCCTTCATGCCAACCGGCGACGCGATTCGCGCGAAGATCACGCCAAGAACGAAGGCGGTCATCCTCAACTCGCCCTCCAACCCCACCGGCGGCGTCGCGTCCCGCGCCCTGATCGAGGAGATCGTGTCGATCGTCGTGGACCACGGGATCGCGCTCGTCAGCGATGAGATCTACGAGAAGCTGCTGTTCGACGGCCGGACTCACCTCAGCCCGGCCTCGCTCGGCGACGCCGCCTTCCAGCGGACGATCACGGTGAACGGCTGCTCCAAGGCCTACGCGATGACGGGCTGGCGCATCGGCTACACCGCCGCGGCCGATAAGGAGCTCGTCGCCGCGATGGGCCGCCTTCAGGACCAGTCGACCTCGAATCCCACGTCGATCGCGCAGCGGGCGGCCACGGCGGCGCTGAACGGGCCGCCGGAGCAGATCGAGATGATGCGCCAGGCCTTCGAGGCGCGCCGCAACCTGATCGTCGACCGGCTGAACTCCATTCCGGGCGTCACTTGCACGCTGCCAGGAGGCGCGTTCTACGCCTTCCCGGACATCTCGGCGCTCATCGGCAAGAGGGCGGGCGAGCGTGTCATCGGCGGCTCGGATGACCTGGCGGCGTTCCTGCTCGACGAGGCAGGCGTCGCGGTCGTTCCCGGCTCCGGCTTCGGCGCCGACACGTTCATCCGGCTCTCCTACGCCACCTCGACCGAGAAGATCGAGAAGGGCCTCGCGCGAATGGACGCCGCCATCCGCAAGCTGGAGTAGATGGAGTCCGAGAGCATCAAGAAGCTCGAAGCCCGACTCGGCCTGAAGTTCAAGGACCGGGCGATTCTCCGCCAGGCGCTCACGCACCGCTCCGCGGCAGGCGAATCCGGCGCGGGCAGCAACGAGCGCCTGGAGTTTCTCGGCGACGCGGTCGTCGGCCTTGTAATCGCCGAGCACCTCTACGACAAATATCCCGCCTACTCCGAGGGCAGCCTCGCCAAGTCCAAGAGCTACATCGTCAGCGAGCCCGCTCTCGCCGCGGCGGCGCTATCGCTCGGCCTCGATGAGTTCATCCACGTCAGCCCGGCGGAGGGCGCGGCGGGCGGGCGGCGCCGGCGCTCGATCCTGGCGGACGCGTTCGAAGCGGTCATCGGCGCGGTCTCAATCGATAGCGGGATACGAAGCGCCCGCCGGATCGTCCGGGCCGCCCTGGCCGAGGCGATCCGCGAATCGGCGATCGACGAGCACCGCGGCGACTACAAATCGGCGCTGCAGGAGCGGACGCAGGCCACATCTCGTGTGACGCCTGTCTACCAGATCGTCCGCGAAGAGGGCCGCGACCACGAAAAGGTGTTCGTCGCGCAGGCGATGGCCGGGATCGAGGTCCTCGGCGAGGGAACCGGCAAGAGCAAGAAGGAGGCCGAGCAGGCCGCCGCGCTGAATGCGCTGCACGCGCTGCAGGATAGCCCTTAATCAGTCCTCTACGGCGCGCGGATGGGCGTGCTCGTACACCTCCTTCATCCGCTCCGTGGTGACGTGCGTGTAGACCTGGGTGGTGATAAGATGGGCGTGGCCGAGGAGCTCCTGCACGGCGCGCAGGTCCGCCCCATTATCGAGCAGGTGCGTGGCAAACGTGTGGCGCAGTACGTGCGGCGTGGTCTTCAGCCGCTCGGATGCCTCGCGGAAATACTTCTCGAACGTCCGGCGAATACCCCGATCCGACAACCGGCGGCCAAACTTGTTCAGGAACACGGCCGTGTCGGGCCGGCCGAAGTTCTTCGCGGCGAGCGCCGGCCGCCCGTCCCGCAGGTAGAGCCGCATCGCCTCGATGGCGGCGCGGCCGACCAGCGCGATCCGCTCCCGATCGCCCTTGCCGTGCCGGATCCGGACCTCTTCGCTCTCCAGCGCAAGGTCGGCCAGGTCGAGCGACTGCGCCTCGCCCGCGCGGATGCCGGAGGCGTAGAGCAGCTCCATGAGCGCTCGGTCCCGCTGGCCGTCGGGCGATTTCAGGTCCGGCGAGGAGAGCAGCGCCTCGATCTCGGACTGCCGCAGGAACTTCGGCAGCCGCTCCTCCTGCTTGATCGTGTAGACGCCCACCGTCGGATCGTTCTCGAGGAAGGCCTGCTTCTTCGCCCACCGGCAGAAGGCGCGCAGCGAGGCCAGCTTGCGCGCGAGCGAGGCCCGCTTGTAGTCGTCCTGCTGGAGGCCGGCCAGGAACGCGCGGGCGTGCGTCCGCTCCACCTTGTACAGCGTGCCGGGGCCGAGGTCCGGGTGCGTCTCGACGTAGCCGAGGAACTGCGCGATATCGGCCCGATAGGCCTTCACGGTGTGATCCGAGCTGTTCCTTGCGAGCTTGAGGAACTGCAGGAAGCCGGCGAGGATGTCGTCGAAGGCGGCGCACAGTCCCGCCTCGATCGGCTCCGACCTGCCGCCGGAGGGCGGTGGCGCGGGTTCGCGTGCGCCAATATCTTGCATGGAAAGTCCCCGCGCCGCGGAGGGTCGCGTCGCATTAGAATTCGCATTCGCCCCAAGCGTCCGGTCCCGCGCGGCGATCGCCGAGCGCTGATCCGCGCGGGGTCCGTCGAGCTTCCGCCGGCTGCTCGCGGCCCGCGGTGCAAGCCATCGCCGCCAAACACACGGTGCGGCGGGGCCGCCCTGCCCTTGGGTGCGCCCGAATGCCGGCGCGAGCCCCCGTGCCTGCCCAGCCAACGGAAGCGCGGACCCAACCGCGTCTGCGACCTCCGCGCCCGCAGGATGCTCGCAAATGGTGGCGCGGGCCTCCGTGCCCGCCGGACTACGGGCGGGGACGCCCGCGCCACTTTGAAGACACGCTGTCTTACCGGTAGCGCAGGCCCATGCGCCCGCCGGACTACGGGCGGGGACGCCCGCGCCACGTCGAGAGCAAATAGTCGGGGCTATGCCGGCTTCAAGTCCTTGACCGCCGCGAGCACCGTGTACTTGATCGAGAACTCGCGCTCCTTCGGCGTCAGCCGGTTTCGGGCCTCCTCGGACATCTGGTCCATCCACTTGGTCTTCATCTGCTCCTGGATCTCCAGGTGCCGCGCCGCGATCGGCTCGCTCAGCGTGGACTGGTCCACCTCGATCGCCGCCTCCGTCCCGGAGTAGACCTTCTGCACCGTTCCCGTCAGGCCGCGCAGGTGGTTGTAGAACAGGCCGGACTTCATGTCCTCGGCCGTCGCCTCGCGGTCCGCAATCCGGACCCGGTCGCCCTCGGTTATCGCCGCCGCCATAAGCTGCTGCCTCCCGTTAGAATCGTTGAACTTTGTACTCTATTATACCTCAACGGAGGTCGCGCGGGACGGAAATCGGCGACGAGGATCGCGTCCACGGCGCGCACGCCGGATACCGTTATTCGAGCACATTCGCACGCAGGGATCGCAAACACGGTGTCGTTTGCGACCCGCTCGCCGGCGGTCCGTCCATGCTGGTCCGCGACACCGCCCCACGCTGGCGTCGTAGAGCCGGTGCCCGCAGAGTATCAGCCCGCTGTCTGCGTCTGTCTGGTACTGCCCCGCGCCCACGAAACCGAACGGCGAGGCGGTGCTGCCGCTGCGCGAGACCGTCATGCCGAACGCATCGTAGAGCACAGCGTCCGTCACCGCCTGCGAGCTGTCGGTGATCCCGCGCGTGCTCCCCAGCGCATCCGTGTGGTAGAACTTGCTCGCCGAGCCCGCGCGCTCGCTGATCCCCGGCGTGTAGACGGCCCGCGCGTCTTTGAGCACCGGCGACGCGGGCTCCGTGCCGTGTGTGATCGGCGAACTTGTGCCGGCGGAGTCGGTCTTGCCGACGCGCAAGTTCTCGCCGTTGTGGACGAAGCTCTACGTCGCAGACGAGGGGCGGGTGAGGCTCGTGCTACAGGTGCCTTCGTCCCATGTTGGCGCGCGTCCAGTCGCTCGCTCCCCAGCGGGCGACCGATAATCAACCTCGCTGTACCCTTTCCGTGCCTTCGTCGTAGTAACGGTCTACGTATTCCGAAATCTGGAGTGGGCTCTGCCGCAAAAGCGAATAGACTTCCGTCCGCTCGGTAAGCTCATCGTCGGCGATATGATACGCGCTGGCAAAGTTGCAGTACTGGACGTCGCCACCGTCTCCGGCGTACGATTTGGCCTCCAGCTCAGCCATGTTCAAGGCGTCGTCGAGCGACTGTGCCCTGAGGACTATTATCCTTTCCTCGTATAGGTGCCCCTCGCTTGCGGCTGGATCATTCTCGTGCCGGAACAGACACTTAACCGAGTACCATCCTTGAGATGGCGTCATTCCTGAACCTCCATTCTGCGATCGCGGGAAATTGTAACCCGACCAACCGCGGACTCCGCGGCGTCAGCACCGCGTTCCGGGCCAATGGACGCTGGCATACGGCCGCTGCGCCTTGTTGGGTACCTCCCCATAATAAAGCGCCATCTGGCGCCTCTTGCATGAATCGTGTCCAACGCGCAGGCGCGATGTGCAATGCAGTGTCCTGACCGTCGCGCGTCGCACGTGGGCCATCGTCCTTCCAGTGTTTCCAGTTCTTCGGCGAAATCCTTGGTCAGAGCGGGCAATCGTCCTTGCCCACTCTGACATGGCTTAGCCGATGACTCGGTCAGGTCAAGTTCTCGGGCTGACCCGGGATCTTGTACTTTCCATCCTTATCGAGCGGGAGCCCCGGGAATATAAGTACCGGGCCTAGGACCGCCGGTATCTTGGGGAGTCCAATTCGTAATGCAGGTCCGATCCTCGGTAGGATGCCTGGCGCTACCTTCGGAATTAGCTTCGGAATGCGACCGATCCACCGGATTAAAGGCAGGAGAAGAACTGGGTTGTTGTTAATCGGCTGGGGCTCTGCTCCCGGACCTGGGTTCTCGTTCGCGGGTGGCTGGGCGCCGCCCCCGCGCCTCTGCCTGTTTCGCAGCCCGCGGCCCTTTGCGATCCGAATGAGTTTGTTTCGCTCCTTCCCGGGCGGCGTCTCGCGGATGCGGCGATCCAACTCATCGTCTGGCAGTTCCATGAGCGGATCGTTACCCTTGTGCGGCCGGCTATTCTGTGATTTGTCCGCCAAGCCTTCAGGATCGGTTCCCTCAAGTGGATTGCCCCCGCAGTATGCGTACCAGTTGTCACCGTCCTGTGCCGGATCGCTGGAGATAAACCGCCCGATGCTCGCATCGTACATCCGGTGCCCCAGCAGCATCAGCCCGCTGTCCGCGTCCGTCTGGTACTGGGCCGCGCCCACGAAACCGAAGGGCGTCGCCGTGCTGCCGCTGCGCGAGACGGTCATCCCGAATGCGTCGTAAAGCACAGCGTCCGTGACGGACTGGCTAGCATCCGTTATACCACGCGTGCTGCCGAGCGCGTCCGTGTGGTAGTACTTGCTGGCCGGGCTGCTGGTGGTTCGCTCGCTGATCCCCGGCGTGTAGACGGCCCGCGCGTCCTTTAGCACGGCGCTCGCCGGCGAGGTTCCGTCCGTAATCGGCGCGCTGGTTCCGGCAGAGTCGGTCTTGGAAACGCGCAAGTCCTCGCCGTTATACGAGAACGAGTTCGTCGCGGACGAGGGGTAGGTAATGCCCGTGCAGCGGCTGCTGTCGTCCCAGGTGAGCGAAGTGGTATTGCCGCCCACCGTCACGGACGTGCAGTTTCCAGCGCTGT
>DATGJU010000445.1:0-19302 GCA_035295045.1 Chthonomonadaceae bacterium | reverse complement strand
GCGCGAAGGATCCGACGCGCCTCGCTGTAGATGCGTAGATTTCGGTGCAGACAGTCGGTGCGCGCCAACTCCAGCCGTGTCAGGCAGTCCGGGTGAAACGCCCGATCCAGCCCGCACGCTCTGAGGCGGTGGAGCAACAGCGGCCCGACTCGCTGGCGATCGATGAGGTCGTCGAATCCGGGCTGGCTCGATCCCAGCACTGCAAGATCCGCCTGCGTGGGGCCGCCCTCATCCACCCGCAGGCAATCGAGGAGCGGCTGCGCGAAGGATACGCTATCCGATGGACTGGTCGTGTTGAACATGAGCCATAGCTTGAGACTGCCGCGCGGGCTTTCACGTGGCTATCGCGGCGCGCCGAGATTATGCGGCCAGACCGCAATTTCCACAGGGAAACGGCAGTCGTTTGCGGAATTGTAGGGAGCGAACCTGGCTGGTGCGTACTGTTTGCCGGTTCGCGACTGGAGAGGCCGTCAATGACACCTGCTGCAAGACTACCGGGTCCGTTCGCCCGCATGGGGACGCCGGGGCCAAAGGGAATATGATAGCGGCGCGCCGCTCCGCATCGCGTCGGTTTTCATGGGGCTCGATCCGCCGGCATAGCATCGTGGAGCTGGTCGTGACGGCTCAGATGCTGCTGCTGGGCTGTATCGTCGAAGCCGCGCTCAGGATTGTACCCGTTCCGCGCCTGATTCGCTGGGTCCGGGGCGTGGCGGCATCGCCCGTCGGGCTGGTCCTTCCGCTGGTCCGACGCCGACTTGGCCAGGATCAGCTCCTGAGAATCGCAGCCGCAGCAGCGCGAATCCTGCGCGGACCCGATGGCTGCCTGCCGCGTTCGTTTCTGACCCTCTGGCTGGTCACATGCCCTGGTTCGCGTGCCGAGCTGGTGCTTGGCGTGCGCCGGGATGCGAATGCACCGATCGCCGCGCACGCGTGGATCGAGGCTGACGATCGCGCAGTCGCAGAGACGGCGACCGGCCTATCGGCGTGCGCCGTTATTGGCCGATACTGATAAAGAGGATTGGCGATGCGCGCGGCCGACGATGTCGTTTGGTGCCCGGTCGAGGGCGAGATCGTACTGTTTCATACAACCGAGGGCGCGTACTTCGGCTTGAGCGCAGTTGCGGCACGCATCTGGACGCTGCTTAACGAGGGCCGCACGCCAGATTCCGTCGTCGAAACCCTTGTCTCCGAATACGAGGTTGATGAAAGCCCGGCGCGGTCCGAGGTCGATCGGATTGTCGCAGAACTCGGCGGACTGAAGCTTCTAACGGAAGATTGAGTTGCCGGCAAAGAGGGACTGTCCGCGCATGGGCACAATTGCGGGCCTGATCTCGCTCACCGGAGACCCGATAGATCGCGACCGCATGGAGCGCGACAACGCATCTACTCGAAGGACCGCCGAATCTCTGGATCGAAAGCGCCGCAGGTCTACTGCATGGCGGCTTCGCGACCACTCCGGAGGGCGTCGGCGACTTCCAGCCGCTCGTGGATGCGGAAGGGGGGCTGGTATTCTGCTTCGACGGCCGGCTCGACAACCCGCGCGATCTGATCGCACTGCTGCCGTCCGACCGGCGGCCATCCTCCCCCGCACCGGATTCGATCCTGGCGCTCGCAGCGTATAAGGTGCTTGGCGCACGGTGCCCTGAGCGGTTCGTGGGCGACTATGTTCTTGCGGCGTGGCATCCGGCCGAGCGCCGGCTTTACTGTATACGGTCGCCGGGTGAGTGGAGACCGCTGTTCTGGTGCGAAACCGATTCGCTGTTTGCATTCGCGACCGAGCCGATGCAGTTGTTCGCCGGCGCGCCGCCCGAAAAGCAGGCGAACGAACCCGCGCTCGGCGAGCTGCTCGCGCTGCGTTTCAGTACGCCGGTCGAGACGCTGTTCAAGGGCGTCTATCGTCTGCGCCCCGGATGGTCACTGACCGTGGAGCGTGGGACCGTCCGCCACGACCATTGGTATCGCGGGCCATTCGAGCCCGTGCGCCTGAATGACGATACGGAGTACATAGAGCGGTTCCGCGACCTATTCGACCAGGCGCTAGCGAGCTGTCTGCGGTGCAACACGGCCGTTGTGGCGTCGCTGTCGAGAGGATTGGACTCATCATCGGTCGTGTGCCGAAGCGCGGAGCTCCATCGGTCCGGGCGCGTCGCGCGGATGCCGCAGCCAGTCTCTCTTGTATATCCCGGCCTCGATTTGACGGACGAATCGCAATGGATCGACATCGTGGCTGCCCATGCCGGCGCCGAGCCGATCCGCGCGGAGCCGGCGGCGTACGATTGGGACGAGATCGCCAGCTGGACTGCACACACGGGCTTCCTGCCGCTCAGGACCAACGGTCACTCGCTCACGTCGATCTACCGGAGTGTCCGCGACGCCGACATCCGCGTCCTCATCACGGGCGAGGGCGGTGACGACTGGCTGTCCGGCGGATACGCCCACTGGCCGGAGCTTGTTCGGACCTGCAGGTTCGTACAGCTTGTGAGAGAGGGATTCGACTCGCAATTCGGCGGCAGCGTTGGCAGCCGGGCGCGTCGCATCGTCGGCCACGGAGTGATGCCGCTGATCTACGGCGCGCGTCGCAAGGCGGCCGTGCAGCCGCAGTTCGACCCTGACGACTCGGTCCCGGAATGGATATCGCCCGACTGGGCCCGATCGATCGCATTAGCGGACCGTCTGGCCGCCGCTCCGCAGATACCGGATGGCCTCAGGCTTCACCGGCAGACGCTGTACGCCAACGTGGAGCGGCCGCGCCATCACATCAACATTGGGCCGGCGCTGGCCTGGGCCGGTCAGGCCGGCATCGAAATGCGGCATCCGTTCCACGACCGGAGGCTCGCGGAGTTTGTGACGGGCTCGCCCGGGCGCCTGTTCCGGCGTGGCGAGACACGCAAGTGAATACTGCGCGAGGCGATGCGCGGCACGCTGCCGGAAGCGGTACGAACTCGCGGCTCCAAGGCCACTTTTGACGACGTTATCGGCGTAGAGCTCGGCAAGCGGTTCCAGAACCATGGAATCGAGAATCTCCACGCAGTCCGCAACGGGTGGGTCGACGCGAGCACGCTCGATCGAATGTACAGAGGGTACGTCGACGGCCGACGCGCGGGACTCCATCCGCGCGACATCCCAAATATCGCGTCCGTCTGGTTCGCCGTGGCAGTCGATCTATGGATCACGGCTGTCCTGGCGGCGTAACGGAGCTTAAACTGAGAGATGGAGGATAGCATGGAACACGATCAGGCGGCGAACCGCGAGCGGAAGCCCCAGGAAGTCGCCCAGCGAACGAGTGACGTCCCGTGCGACGGCACTTCAGTGGCCAGGCGCCCGTGGACGCCGCCCACCATACGGCGTTACGGCACGGTCACGGCTCGCACCGGTCACGTGTCGGTCAAGCCCGGCGACGGATTGAGCAACCTTACCTGAGTTGTGCCGGAGCGCGGCGCTGCCGGGCAGACGAGTTTAAGGACGACTGCACTCCACCTTCGCGAATCAGGCGGCGGATGAGGATCTCGATCGCGGAAGCAAGAACGTGCCGGTTTCGATACAGGTATGCCGGCCTCGGCATTGCTTCCGACCGCGTGCTGCACCACCTGCCCGCGGACGCGGAGCCGTGTCGCCGTCCCGACGTGTACCTCCTCGCGTCCGCGGAAGCAGAGCGGCGCTTGGGGCCGCAGCCGGGCGAAACGTTGTTCCGCTGGAACGGCCGGTTCGAGCTGTCGCTCTCCCGCACCACGGATGGATGGCAGTTTGCGTCGGACGCGGCGGCATCGTTCGCGGTCGATCCGGCCGGTACGCTCGTACGGCGCATGTTGTCCGTCGCGCCTTGTGAGGAGGCGATCGCGGAGATGCTGGTCCACCGGATTCTCCCTCGTGTGGCGCAGCTGCGCGGCGCCCACGTCCTGCACGCATCGGTAGTTGCTCGGGACGGCAAAGCGGCCGTGCTTTGCGCTGCATCGGGGCACGGCAAGTCGACGCTGGCGGCATACCTTACGAGCCAGCGGGGATGGCAGTTGCTGGCGGACGACGCGTGCGCGTTCCGCATCGAGGCCGGCGTACCGCGGGTCTACGCGACCTGTAACACGTTGTCGCTATTCGATGACGCCGCGGACGGGCTGGGCGTTTCGCGCACCGGGTCAACGCGCTCTGTCGCCCGCGGCGTAAAGCACGACTGCGCGCCCGGCTCGGCCGGGGGGCCAAGCTCCGCTGAGCCAGCCGCCATCTTCCTGTTGACGCGTCCTTTGGCTGATGAGCCCGCCGGGACCGAACGCGTTGCGGCGACGGAGAGCGTGGCCCTGTTGCGGCAGCAGATAATTCAGTTCAATCCGGCGGATGTCACCGCGTGCAGCGGCCACCTCCAGTTCCTGACTCGCGTGGTCGGCCGTGTGCCGGTTTACGTGCTGAGTTATCCCCGTCGATTTGAAGCGGTCGCCGAGGCAGCGGACCTGGTCGACCGGAGCGTGCCGTTTGGCCGGCGCGAAAGACCATGAGCTCGGGATCTTCGGAGCTTCCGCAAGGGGCCGGCGGGCGCGCAATCTACGATCTCGCGACAACTGCAGCCGACTACGAGCCGTGGTCCCGTGCGCCCCTCCGCACGGTGATCCTGTGCAGCCACATGCGGTCCGGCAGCACGCTGCTCGGCGAGGCACTCTATTTCGCCGGTGGAGTCGGCTGCCCGATCGAGTACTTTCACCGAGGCTTCCGGCCAACCCTCGAGCGGTGCTGGGAGGCGGCGGGGCCGAAATATCTAGCCGAGCTTTGCCGGAGGCGGACCGATTCCACCGGAACGCTTGGAGTCAAGCTCTTCTGGGTAGATATAGTCGATCTGTGTTCGGAACGCTTCCCCGAGCATTCGGAGCTGCTTGCGCCGAACCTTGACGAGGATGCGAGCGCGGAACAAGAGGTCTACACCCTGGCAGCAAAACGAATGGCGGAACTCTTCCCCGAACCGGCGTTCATTCTACTGGACCGGCGGGACCGGCTTAGGCAGGCCGTATCCGCAAGCCTCAGCGTTCAAACGCAGGTCTGGCGTCGCATCCCAGGCGTACAGGACAATACACCGGTATGCGAGCCGCAGTTCATGTATGAGGAGAGCCTGTACGCGTCCGCAACTTATGCCGCGGAACGCTGGAATCGCATGTTCGCACACATGGGCGTGACGCCGCACAGGGTGGATTACGAGGCGCTGGCTAGTTCGTACGGGCAGACGGTGTGCGCGCTGATTGAAGCGATGGGAAGTCCGGCGACTGGCGACGTGCCGCGGCCGCGCATGGCGCGGCAGGCAGACGCGTTTTCCGAGCAGTTCATGAAGCTGTTTCTGGACGAGCATGAGGAGCGGAGGCGAGGCACCGGAGCGGCAGGCAACGGCTAAGGCGCTTCCGATGCCCCACGTGCTGGTCCAGTTCAGCGGATGTCACCGCACTCGGCTGTAGCCCTGGCCGTCCGTCTTCATGTAGGTCGGCAGGGAGCTGTTCGTCGGAACTGAAGATGTCGGCTCGAACTTTACGCCGTCCGGGCTGACGAACGCGCCTCGGTTGTTGATGTACACGCCAGGCGCGCGGGCGCCGGCAGGTCCAGCGTTCGGCGCCTTTGATGCAGGCCCGCCGGCGCTGGCGGATGGCTGGACGGCGAAAGCCTGCAGAAGACCGTAGTTCTGAATGTACACGATCCCAATCGCTATGCCGCAAGCGACTGCGGCAAGCGCCAGGTAGCGAAGCAGCGCGAGGGTTATGCGTCGGGCCGGAGATTGCTGAGGCAGCTCCGGATAGTAGTCCACATCCTCGGCATCGTCGTCCAACTCTACGATCGGGTGCATCGTCTGCCGACTCCTTTCCGCATCGCGACGGGCGAGTACGCAGCTGCAAAACTATCGCTCTCAGGCATAATCGTAAATTGCGCGACTTCCGACCGGGAAAGCGCTCCTTCGCCGCAGGGCGGAGCGCCGTTCTTAATTATAGCACAATGTTCGGTGAAGGACCGGGCGCGGCACGCTGTCGCAATGCAGCACATCGAACACGAGCGCCGTCAATCGCTCCGGGGCCGCTGCCACCGACAGTCCACATTCCGAAATCACGCCGGCGCGGACGAGGTCAGCGCAGGGAAGATCGGTAATGATCGGATCCTGTCTACGCTGATCAACATAGCGCACCATAGTAGGAAATATACCATGAAGTGGGGGAGACGGTCGTTTGTAACCGTAATTGTCGCCGCGGTCTGCCTGGTTTCGGGCGCCGCCGCGGCTTTGGCCGACCGGGGCGAGCGGCAGGATCCGCAGCCGCCAGCCGCGCAGCCGTCCGGCGAGGGTTACCGCGCCAACTTCGAGCAGGTGTGGCGAACCGTACGCGACCGGTTTCATGATCCCAATTTGAACGGGGTGAACTGGGCGAAGATCGCCGAGACCTTCCGCGCAAAGCTGCCGGACATCAAGACCAAGGCGGAGTTCGAGGCGTTCATCAACAGGATGTTGGCGGAGCTACACGCCTCGCACACCGGATATTCAACGGACGACGACGTCGAATTCTACATGCTGCCCTCCGTGATGCGGCAGGACATGACCGGCCATCGCACCGAGCATATTGGCGTGATGGGCGCGCAGGAGGGGGATGAGTTCGTTGTGGCCGCCGTGCTGGACGGCGGGCCCGCGGAGGTTGCGGGACTTCAGAGCGGCGACAGGATCGTGTCGGCCGACGGCACTCCATTCCGGACCGCCGGGTCGTTTCGCGGCAAGGATGGCCGTCCGGTTGCCGTGGCATTCCGGCGCGGTCGCGACGTTGCGGTACACACCGTGATGGTAATCCCTGTACGGCAGAACATTCTGCAGGCCTATCTCGATGCGACCGAAAAGAGTGCGCGCATCATTAGCGTCTCCGGCAAGCGCATCGGCTACATACACCTGTGGACCATGGCAAACGACGCGTTCCGTACGACGCTCGAACGGGTGCTGGAGCGGCGGCTTCACGACACGGATGGACTGATTCTTGACCTGCGTGACGGTTACGGCGGCTCGCCGTGGAACTATGCGGACGTTTTCTTCCGGCCGGACGTAAGCTGGGAACAGCAGTCGCGATCCGGCGGCGGCGCGACGCGATATACCGGATACGGCAAGCCGATGGTGGTGTTGATCAATCAGGGAACGCGGAGCGCCAAGGAGTTCTTGAGCTACGAGCTCAAGACGAAGCATCGCGCGACCCTCGTCGGAACGCGGACGGCGGGCGCGTTCCTCGGCGCGGGAGCCTTCGAGATCGGGCGGGACGGACTGCTCGAGCTGCCGATCCTCGGCCTTAAGGTTGACGGCCAACTCCTGGAGGGCAACGGGGTGGCGCCCGACGTGAACGTGCCTGCGCGGAACAGCTACACGGACCGCGACGCGCAGGTCCTCGCGGGTGAGCAGGCGCTGGCCGAAATGACGAAGGTACGGGCGCAGGCGCCAGCCGGAAGGCACGCGGCACTTTAGCGGCGAGGTGGAAACGTTGGACATCGTAAACCGAGATGCCACTGCGGCCTTCACTACGAAGGACTCGTCCTCGATCCGGGAGATCCTGGCGCCGCGCAATTCGTGCCTCGAGCGGCAGAGCCTCGCGGAGGCGACGATCGCCGCCGGTGGGCGCACGATTGCGCACTTTCATCCAAATACGGAAGAGATTTACTACATTATGGATGGAGAAGGGGCGATGGCGATCGACGGCGAGCAGCGGCATGTTCGGCAGGGCGATGCGATTGCGATCCCGGCTGGGCGTCGCCATCAGATCCGCAATGCGGGATCGGTACCGCTCGTGTTTCTGTGCTGCTGCGTTCCGGCTTACACCGATGCGGACACTGAGTTCTGCGATTCACTGTTGTAACAGGTGTCTGATATAAGATTTCAGAGAAAACATTATCGGACATTGTGTTATTCCACAAAGCCGCGTTGCAATACGGTTATAACCCGAATTCACAACGTCGGTCGCGTCATGCATTGCTCAATCCGATTGGATGGCTGCATGTGAGGCGCACGAAGTGAATCGAGATGCACGACGGAGCTTGTCCTACCCGGCGCTCCAGTCCGATGCGAGGGCGTGCGCCGAGCCGATGCACAGATCCCGTAGGAGGGGCAGGGAGCCGGCCATCGAGGCGACGACCTCATCGTGCGACACGGGAGCATCGCTCAAGCCCGCCGCGATGTTTGTGACGATTGCGAGGGCCGCGTACTCGATCCCGGCTTCGCGCGCGAAAATCGCTTCTGGCAGGCCTGTCATTCCGACCACGTCGGCGCCCCAGGAGCGGAACAGACGGACCTCTGCCGGAGACTCGAAACGCGGGCCGTCACAGCAGAGGTATGTGCCGCGCGGCGTGATGCCGATATTTTGCTCGCGGGCCGTCTGGGCGACCTTGCTGCGCAGCAGGCTGCTATAGGGCAGCGAGAAGTCGGTGTGCCGCGATTGGCCGCTGCAATACAGCGTGACGTCGCGTCTCTTTGTGAAGTCGATGAAATCGTCCAGCAGGACGAAGGCGCCCGGAGGTAGATCAGTTCTGAGCGAGCCCACCGCGTTGGTTGCGAAGGCGTATCGCGCCTCGAGCTGGAGCAGCGCGAGGATGTTTGCGCGGTAGTTGATCTCGTGCGGCGCCAGCCCGTGTTCCGGGCCGTGTCTGGCCAGGAAGAAGAGCTTGAAGGGCTCCGTATAGTTATCGGCCACGCTAAGCACGCGGGCCGGGCCGGCAGGGGTCTCGACGTCGATCGGTTCTGCGAAGATGTCCGGCGGCAGCGTCTCGAAGCCCGTGCCGCCGATGATCGCTATGTTGCCAGGCGACGAGCTGGGGGTAAGCGTTCGTTCGTCCATGATTCTTCGTCCATTCTCTATTGACAAGGGTCTGCGGCGCGCGATATGCTAAGGGGTCGCGATCCGGCGACTCTCGTTCCTCATTCTAGCACGCGGCGCCGCGCTCCTCCAGCGACGCGAGGCGCCGGGCGCCAAATCATCCATTGGGCGGTGACCAAAAGGCAGGCCGCTGATCGTCGATCGACACCCGCCGCTCTCGTTGACCGAAGGCCCGCAGGCCAGGCCGCCGCGCCGGGCCAGGATGGCGCGCGCCGTGGCACCGTATCTCGTCCTCGCCTTTGCGGCGCTGCTACTCTTGCGGCCGCTGGTGGCCGGCCGCGCGCTGTACTGGGGCGACATCCTCCTCTACTTCGAGCCGATGCAGCAGTTCGCGCGGAAAGAGCTGCTGGCCGGCCGACTTCCGCTGTGGAATCCCTACATCGCCTGTGGTCAGCCGTTCACCGGCAACCCGCAGATGGACGTGTTCTATCCCGGCACGCTCCTGCTTTTCCTCCTGCCTGCCTGGCTCTGCATATCCGTAAATACGATAGTCCACCTCTATCTGTGCGGCGCGTTTATGTACCTGTTCATTCGGCGATGGACCGTCCGAACGGCGCCGGCGATCGCGGGCGCGCTGGTCTACATGGGCGGCGCGCACCTGCTGGGCCGGCTTCAGTTCCCGCCGATGGTACAGACGGCCGCCTACTTTCCGCTGCTGTTCGCCACGCTGGACTGGAATGTCGACAGGCCGTGCATCCGATCGTGGCTGGCTCTTGCCGTCACCGTTGCCGCGACGCTCGCCGCGGCGCATACGCAGGTCGCCTTTCTGGCGTTCACAAGCGGCGCGATCTACGCGTTCATGCGGCTGTGGCGGCGCGGCGCCGCGGCCGGAAGCACGAGTCCCGCCGCCAATGCGTCCGCGCCTAACGGCATCGCGCGCGCCTTCCGGGACGCTGCGACCACACTAGTCCGCTGTGCGCCGCTGGCCGCGGCGGCACTGACAGGACTTGCGCTCGCCGCGGCCTATCTGCTTCCCGCCGCGCAGTTGATCCACGAGAGCGCCCGGGAGAAGATGACGGTCAGTCAGGCCAACCGATTCTTCGCCGATGCGCCGCATCTGCTGGCGGTATTGTTCCCGCGGTTCACCGGGCACCCGGCGACCCGGGATTTCTGGGCTCGCGGCAATGCCTGGGAACCCGCATGGTTCGTAGGCTGGGCTCCGCTGCTCTTCGCCGGTTACGCCGCGATGCGATGCCTGCGGGAGCAGCTTGTGCGATTCTGGCTGGTTATCGGCATGATAGGCTTCTGGCTGGGTTTCGGCATCTCCGGCGGCCTCTACTGGCTCGCCTTCTATTCCGTCCCGGGCCTGGGCAGCTTCCACGATCCGGCGCGGTGCCTGCTCTGGACGACGGTGTCAGTCTCGATCCTTACGGCGGTAGGCTTCGACGCGATCCAGCTCCGCACTCGGCTTCACGGGCGTGGGCCGGCGCTCATCGGCCTTGGGCTGATCGCCGCGCCGCTTATCTGGTTCTCAACGGACTGGCTCCCGACGACCGCGCCGGCCAATCTGAGTTTGCAGCCGGCGGGCCTGGAAAGCATGCGCTCGATTGCTGGGCCAGACCGGATCGTGGCGCCTGCCAATGCCTTGTATTGGAAGCGAGTCATTGGCGACGGCTATATCGACTACGGCAGCGGGGATCGGCGAGCAATCCAGCGCGCCGTCAACACGCTGATCTCCAATATCGACATGCGGAACGGCCTCGAATCGGCGTCCGCGTACGAGCCAGTACAGGTCGGCGGATTTGCCGCAATGGACAATATGATGGCGATCGCCTTGCAGCGTCGCGATCCGAGTCTGACGCGCCTCCTGGAGATCACGGACGCGCGGCTCGTGCTGCTGCCGCGCACCGGCATGACGCCGGCGCCGGGGATTCGCGCCGAAACGGGCTTTCCGGCCGGCGGGACGCCGCTCTCCGCCTGGACGCCGACGAAGCCCATTTCGCGCTGCTGGATGACCCGGCGCGCAGAGCGCGTTGAAGGCAGAACGCGGCTGGTGGGCGCGTTATCGTCGCCGGACTTCGACCCGAGGATCGTTACGCTCGTTTCGACCGGAGACAGTGGCGCGGCGCCAGAGATCGCGGCGCTCGAACGTATAGCAAGGCACCTTGCAACTGCGGGCAGGTCGACTTACCGCTCGGACCGGCCGGGCCGAGCGGAAGTCGCGGCCGACGCGGGGCCAAGCAGCGCGATGTTAGTCATCTCGTCTACCGCATATCCCGGCTGGAAAGCGACGGTCGACGGCGTGCCAGCGCCCCTCTACTGTGCGGATGGGCTCGTAACGGGCGTCGCGCTGCCGCCGGGCCAGCATCACGTCGAGCTAAAGTACCTGCCCGACGGCCTTCGCGTTGGCGGTTACATTTCTCTGATGACGCTGTCGACGCTCGTGGCGGCAGTCGTATGGCGGGCGGTCCGGCGCCAGGCCCGCGCAGGGTTGCGGTCATAGTGGGCGCGACGACTCCTCCGCGGCGCGAGCGGCCGCTCCCATATCTCACGGACAGCGTGGGCGCTCAACGGAGCGCGCTCTGGCGGCGATCGGGCCTCATTACGGCGGCGATCGTGCTCATCGCGGTTTTGGCTGTCTATCTTCGTCTGGTGGCGCTGACCTCGGATGCCTATGCGCGGCTGACGTGGAGCTCGGCGCTGCTTACAGACGAGGGCTACTACATCCACAACGCCCGAAACATGATCCTCTTCGGGGTGGCTCGAACCGACGGCTTCAACAACATGGCCGTAATGCCGCTGCTGCACCTCGTCCAGGTCGCCGTGTTCCGCTGCATCGGCGTGGGCGCGGTCCAGGCCCGGCTGATCTCAGTGTTCGCCAGCCTGGCGTCTCTTCCGCTCTTCTACTTTGCGCTGCGCCGTGTTTTCGGCCGCGGGACGGCGATCGTCGGTCTGGCATTTCTTGCGCTAGATCACCTGTACGTGCTTTACAATCGCATGGCGCTGATGGACACGCCCGCGGCCGCGCTGATGATCTTCGCACTCTACGCACTGACGCGAAGCCTTGCCGAACCCCCGCCGCGCGACGCGTCTGCAGAGGAAGCGCGCGAGTTGCGCGCGCAGAACGCCGCGCTCGTGTGGGCGCTGGGCGCCGGCCTGCTGCTGGGCCTGGCCTATGCGACGCGCACGCTTTCGGCGCTCGCGGCGCCGGCATTCCTGGCCGCATATGCGGTGGCCGCACTGGGCAGGCCGCGCGACTCCCGGTGGCGACCCATGATCGCGGTCGTCACGGGGATGACGATCTCCGCGGCGGTATACGGCGTCCTCTGGTTCGCGCCGCACCACGCGGAGATTGCGGCGGCAAACGGATACTACATTCGAAGCCTCCTCCTGCCCCGGTCGGCGGCACGGCTGGGCCGCAACATCGTTGTCGCGCTGTTCGACTACCACCGGGGCACGATGCCCTACATTATGCGCCACTCTCCCGTCCAGTGCGGCCTCGCGATCGCCGCGATATTCTGGGCAGCGGCAACTGCGGCGGGTGGCAGCTCGCTCAGGTCGTTGCGCGGCGCAATCACGCTACGTTCGGATGCCCGTGCCGTCATTGCGCTGCTGGCCTGCTGGGTCGCGATCTATATTCTGTTCCTGGCGTGCGTGAACTACGCGCCAAGCCGGTACAACGTGCTTTTCTACCCGGCGATGGCCGCGCTTGCGGCTTTCGCGCTCCATGAGGGGCCGCGGATTGCGCGGGACCTATTCGACCGCAAGCCGGTCCTGGCAGTCGTCGGCGCGCTGCTGATTAGTCTGGCGGGACAGGCACTGCGCTTCCGGATCGCGCTTATCAGCGACAACGGCATGCTGGCGGTATTCTTCGGACTGACGATTGCGCTGCTGATCGGCATGGCGATGAATGGCGGCAGGCGGCCACGGGACAGAGAGTGGCAGCACGGCACCGAGCGGCCGGCGGAGCTCTGGATGGTCGGCATCGCGGTGTGGGCGGTCGTGAACCTGTATTGGACAGGCGATTGGCTGCTGCACCTGACGTACAAGCGCAAAGCGGCCGACGCCTGGCTTGCCGGGCACCTTCCCCCGAACAGCACGGTCATTGGCGACGTTGCGCCGGGCCTCTGCCTCGACAACCGGTTTCGCGCGATTAACGTCATTGCCGGTCTGGCAAACGACACGGCCGTCGTCGAGGCATTCCCCCGGCCGCGCTACATTGTAATACTCGACGGACCGGCCTGGCGCGAGCGCTGGTGGGACGACAACTATCCCGCGCTCGTGGCACCGAGCGGGCGGATCGCCACGTTCGATGATCTTCCGCGCAAGAGCATGGACGTAAGCGTGTTCGCCGTAGACGGCCCGCCAGGAACGACACCGCCCAAGCTCTACCTCAAGCGATGACCGGCGCCCATCCCCGGCGCGCTGCCGGCCGCCGAGCGGGTTTTTCGGCGGCGCCGGCTTCGGGCGGAACAGCGACGTTTTTGTGCTATCCTATTCGATGTTATGCTTGTGCGCGAAATCATGAAAACACACGTGGTAAAGACCAGCCCGTCGGCGACCCTGGCGGAGGCGCTCGATCTCATGGACATCTACCAGATCAGCAGCCTGCCGGTTATCGACCCGGATGGGCGGCTCTGCGGCATGATCGCCGAGCAGGACATAAGCCGGGCCGTGTTCCCGAACTCGGAGCCCAGGTCGCAGTGCCCCGCGACTGAGATCGCGCTGCCCGCTGCCGCGGTTTCCGAGCAGGCGGCAACGGCGCAGGTTGCAAGCCTCATGCGGCCCGCCGTCTCCATCTCCGAGGACGCCGACGTAACGCTGGGCCTGCGCGCACTTTTTGTCAACGAATTCACCCGCGTGCCCGTCCTCACGGCGGAGGGCGAACTGGTGGGCACGCTGAACCGCATCGATGTCATCCAGGCGATGTTCGAGCGGACGATCTACGCCGCGGCGGCCTGAGTGGCCATCCTTCCGGCTGATGCGCTCCTTGCCCGGCTGCGCGCACAGTGCGCGGATCCCGGGCCAGTGCCCCGAGAGGGGAGCGCGCCGCAAGCGCCGGAGCGGCCGCGCGGGATCACGTTCTCGGACGGCGCCATGGGCAGCGCGCTGATCCGGCAGGGAGTTGCGCCGGGCGACACGCTGCGGGCGAACATAGACCGGCCGGAGCTCGTACGATCCATTCACGCGGCGTACCTTGGCGCAGGGTCCGACATCCTCACGTGCAATACGTTCGGGGTTCGCCCCGGGGGCGCCTGGTCCGCCCAGGTGCGCGCGGGGTATGCGCTCGCGGCGGAGGCGGCCACCGCCAACCGGCGCGCCGTGGCGATCTGGCTCTCCATTCCACCATGCGCGGCCGCGACTGGTGGCTCGACGATCCGCGAGATCATGGCCGGCGCCGCGGGCGCGCCGCCGGTTCTCTTGATCGAGACCTGCACGGCGTTGATTCAAGCGCGGGAAGCGCTCGCCGCCTGTCGCGCCGCGGCCAGCGGGCCGATCGCGGTAACGGCGCACTTTACGCGCAACGGCGTAATGCCTGACGGCACGCAGCCTGAGATGTTCGCCGCGGCAATGGCGGGCGAGGGCGCTTCGATCGTGGGCGCGAACTGCGGCGATACGCCGCAGTCGTTCATCGATATCGCCGCTCGGATGCGAGCCGTAACCGATCTAGTTTTGTTGGTCCAGCCATCGGCCGGCCTGCCGGATCGGGAGCCCACGGGCACGCTGCGTTACCCAGTAGCTCCAGCCGAATTCGCATCGGTTTGCGCACAGATCGCGGATGCCGGCGCCGACATCGTCGGGGGATGCTGCGGCGTGACGCCGGCGCATCTGGCCGCGGCGGTCGCCTCATGTACTGGTAGGGTGGTTTCGCATTCACACGGGGGACATGAATCATGGTTTCCGGAGGGTTAGGCCGGCGCGGACGCGTCGTTTTCGCTGCAAGCATGATGCTCTTAACGGTGGCAATGGTTTTCGGCTGCAAGGAAAACCAGACCACTACGACCACGCAAGGCAGTTCCTCCCCGCCCGCGCCCGGCGGTGGTGGGGCAGCGGGCGGGCCCGCAATCATCATTGGCGAGTACGGCTCGCTTACGGGAACCCAAGCCGATTTCGGCGTTCAGACCGACCAGGGCATACAGCTTGCGGCGTCCGAGATCAATGCCACGGGCGGCATCGAACGTGAAGGCAAGAAGATGCCCGTCCAGATCGCCGTGGATGACGACAAGTCTCTCGCGCAGCTCGCGGAGACCTCCGTCAAGCGTCTGATCGACGAGAAGCACGTGATCGCCGTTTTGGGTGAGGTCGCGAGCAGCGCGAGTCTTGCGGGCGGCAAGGTGTGTCAGGACAAGGGCATACCGATGATTTCGCCCTCGTCCACGAATGTGGACGTGACGAAGGGCCGCGACATGGTCTTTCGCGTCTGCTTCCTGGATTCATACCAGGCGGCTGTCGTGGCTCGATTTGCGATCGACGGCCTGAAGGCGAAACGAGTCGCGGTGTTCACCAACAAGTCGCAGGCCTACAGCACCGGGTTCAGCTCGGAGTTCAAGAAGGCGTTTGCCAAATACGGCGGACAGATCGTCGCGGATCAATCCTATAGCCAGGACGATCAAGACTTTCGCGGCGCGCTTACGGCGATCAAGGCCGCGAATCCGGACGCCATCCTTGTTCCCGGATACTATAACGACGCCGGCAGCATCGTGAAGCAGGCTCGCGATCTCGGTATAAAGGTCCCGCTGCTGGGCGGCGACGGGTGGAGCTCGAGCAAGCTGCTTACCATCGCGGGACCGGCGGCCAACGGGTGTTACTTCTCCGATCACATGTCGATCAAGGACCCCAAGCCGCTCGTTCAGGACTTCGTCGCCAACTACAAGAAGAAGTTCAACGCCGATCCGACGTCGATGTCGGCGCTCGGCTATGACGCCGCCCGGATTATGTTCGACGCGATAAAGCGCAGCAAGTCGCTCGGCGGCAAGGACATCCGCGATGCGATCGCGCAGACGAAGGACTTCAGCGGCGTAACCGGCAACATCACCATCAATGCGAACCACGATGCAGACAAATCGGCCGTGATCATTGCGGTCAAGAACGGTGCGTTCGAGTACGCGGCGACAATTCCGGATCCCAACAAGCCGATGTCGGCAAAGTAGGCGTTTTGCACGTGCTGTGATCGCCGGCGACGCGGCCCACAAACGCCATCGCCGGCTAGTTTATGCGGAAAGACGGGCGGGAGGCCGGCTTGACCGAAGCGGTACAGAACCTACTGCAGCAGTTCATCAACGGGATTCAGACTGGCGCGGTGTACGCGCTTATCGCCATCGGCTACACGATGGTATACGGCGTTCTCAAGTTTATCAACTTCGCGCACGGCGACGTCTACATGGTAGGCGCGTATATCGGCTACTTTGCGATCGGCGGCTTTCTGCTGCATTACAACCCGGCCCTGCAGGACGTAGCCGCGTTGATAATCTGCATGGCAGGTTGTGCCGCGCTCGGTGCATTTATCGAACGGCTAGCCTACAGGCCCCTCCGTAACGGACTAACGAAGGGCGACGCGTGGCCATGGGCGCTGTTCTGGGCGCTCTACGCGGGGCTGTTCGGCGGCCCGTCGCTCGAAGCGCACAGCGGGCTGAACAGCGTCGGCGCCTTCGCGGTCGCCGCAGTGATCGGTTTCGCGCTCCTCCTACCGGCGTTTTTTGTGCTCTTCAACTACCTTGGCAAGCGCCTCCAGCCGACGAATTCGCGATTGAACGCGCTGATTACCGCGATCGGCATCTCGCTCCTCATCGAGAACCAGTGGCAGGCGAGCTTTACGGCGACTCCGCAACAATACCCGGACCAGGGCTTCAAGGCGGTCAATCTACATGCCGGCGTCATTCAGCTCAACGTGAATGGCGGTCGAATCGCAATGCTCGTCATCGCGGTCCTGCTCACCGCGCTTCTCGTATATATAGTCCGATACACGCGAACGGGCCGTGCCATCCGAGCAGTTTCCCTCGATCCCGAGGCGGCGGCACTTCAGGGAATTCCCACGGACCGTATCATCGCGATCACGTTTCTCATCGGCGCATCGCTGGCGGGCGCCGCGGGATTCCTCAACCACAACCTCGGCCAGATCTACTTCAAGCCGGATGTCGGGGTCCAGCTGGGCCTCAAGGCGTTCGTGGCAGCAGTCCTGGGGGGCATCGGCAGCATCGAAGGGGCGGTGCTGGGCGCGCTGCTAATGGGGCTGGCGGAGAGCTACGTCGGCGGGTCCTCGTTATCGGCATTCAAGAACGCTATCGCATTCGTCATCCTCACCGCGGTGCTGCTTTTCCGACCGTCCGGCCTTATGGGCCGGCACGTGCCGGAGAAGGTTTAGAGGGGACGGCGCTTGAAGCGGCTTGTCTGGATCATCGCTGCGATTGTGCTCATTGCAGGCGGCAACATCGTCAACGGCCGGATCACCGACTATTGGCAGGACATTGTGCAGCAGTGCCTGATCGCGGCGATCATGGCCGTGAGCTTGAATATTGTCAACGGCCTGACCGGACAGTTCGCCATCGGCCATGCCGGATTTATGGCGGTTGGCGCCTACACCGGCGCCTCGGTGACCTATCTGGCGCTGGCGCATGTTGCGCACACGAGTCAGGCCAACATGCTGTTCATGTTCATTGCCATGGCGGCGGGTGGGGCGCTCGCCGCGGTTTTCGGCTGGCTCGTTGGAGTGCCGAGCCTGCGGCTGAGAGGGGATTACCTTGCGATCGTTACCCTCGGCTTTGGCGAGATCATTCGTGTCGTGCTCGAAAACACACACGAGATAAGCTCCTCGCTCGACTTCATGGGCGGCGCGACGGGTTTCCAGAATGTACCGTCGCTCACAAACTTCCCGCTGCTCATGGCGATCGTACTGCTGGTCATCGTCGTCGCGCTCAACCTGAAATTCTCGGCGCACGGACTGGCCTTCATGTCCATCCGCGAGGACGAAATCGCGGCCGATGCAATGGGGGTGGACACCACCCGAATCAAGGTGAGCGCGTTTGTCCTGAGCGCGTTTTTCGCGGGCGTCGGCGGCGTCCTTTTTGCGCATGCGAAGTTCTTCAAGCCGGATGTCTTCGGGTTCATCATGTCGATGAACTACGTCGTAATGATCGTTCTAGGTGGTACAGGCAGCATCAGTGGTGCGGTCATTGGAGCGGCGGGTCTTACTCTATTGCCCGAGCTGCTCAAATTGACGCGAGACGTCGTGCGTGCGCGGATGCATATCGATGTGAATTTCACGGATGAATACCTACAGGTAATTTATGCGCTGATCCTGGTACTGATGATGATTCTGCGGCCCGCAGGCATCTTCGGCAAGGGCGAGTTCTCTCTTGCCTGGTTCGCGCGGCTCTGGCGCCGGCCGCAGGACGTCGTGCAGCCGGCCGCAGAGGAGAGCGCACCGCGTTCCGAGTTGGCAGCTCCCGCCGCGCCGGTCCAAACTCCCGGTCGTGTCCTGAATGCGGTCAGCCTGACGAAGCAGTTTGGCGGCCTGACAGCCGTCGGCGACGTAAACCTCCGTCTCGATCGCGGCGAGCTGGTGGGATTGATCGGACCGAACGGCGCGGGCAAGACCACCGTGTTCAATCTGCTTACCGGCGTCTACGAGCCAACGCAGGGGTCGCTGGAGTTCAACGGCGCGCCGCTGGCTGGGGAGCGGCCCAATCTGCCGACCGTCCGCGCGCTCCTGCTCGCGTGGGACGCCGTCGTCGCGACATTCGGCGGATTCGTCGTCGGAACGATCCTTGCGACGTCGCTGCTGCCTGCCGCGATGAACGCGAGCGAGCGCGGATTGCAGGTCGTCATCCGGTGGGGCGTAACGCTGATCTTCGCGGCTGCATCGTTTATCACCGCCCCGCGCCGGCGTCGAACGAAGCTTGGACTGAAGCCGTACCAGTTTGCGCAGCGCGGGATTTCGCGAACCTTCCAGAATATCCGCCTGTTCGGCGAGCTTACCGTGCTCGAGAATGTTCGCATCGGCACCTACCTTCGGCGGAGGACGGGGCTGTTCGACGCCTTCTTACACACGCCGCGACTAAAGAGGGAAGAAGCAGAGACGACGGCTAAAGCAAGGGCTCTGTTGAAGCGGTTCAATCTGCTGCGCCTCCAGGACGAACGGGCGAGGAACCTGCCCTACGGCGACCAGCGGCGCCTCGAGATCGTCCGCGCGCTGGCCACCGATCCGCAGCTCCTGCTGCTGGACGAGCCGGCCGCCGGAATGAATCCGCACGAGAAGGCCGAGCTGATGGCGCTGATTCGAACTATTCGCGACGATTTCGGCCTGACCATCCTGCTCATCGAGCACGACATGAAGCTCGTAATGGGCATTTGCGAGCGCGTCTACGTGCTTGACTACGGCAAGATCATCGCCGAAGGCACGCCCGCGGAGGTGCGCCGGAATGCCAAGGTGGTCGCGGCCTATCTCGGCGAGGAGACGGACGAGAGCTCCGAGGAGACTCGCGCGCCTGCCAACCCCGCGGAGCTCGCCGGGGAG